>DATGHN010000067.1:0-8943 GCA_035308005.1 Solirubrobacteraceae bacterium | reverse complement strand
TTGCTGGTCATCACGATCACAGTCCTTTCGCAAAGTTCTTTAGGTCCACGCGGTCACGGCCCGCTCCGCGTGCTGCGGAGCGGGCCTGACCAGCTACCCTCGGCTAGGAGGCGGGCTTCAGGTGAAGCACCACGATCTCGTTAGTCGGGGTGTTCGGGCTGCCTGACTCGTAGTTGTTGGTCTTCGTCGGCCAGCCGGTGAACGCGCTCGAGTTGTATTCGTCGAACGCGGCCCCGTAGACGGTCGGGATGACCGGCAGTTGCTTGGCGACGTAGGTCTCAATCGGGGTCAGGTACTTGAGCTGCGCCTGCGTGGAAATAGCCGTACCGAGCTTTGCGAGGTCCTGATCGATCGCAGAATTGCGAAGGCCCTCGAAATTGCCGTTGCGGTTGCTTGTGATCAGTGCGCTGTTGAGCCAGTTGTCGTACAGGACGTACGGCGAGATGCTCGTCTGCGACCAGTGCTGCATGACCTGGAAGTTCCCGGTCGCGATGTCGCTCGACCAGGCTGGGACCGACAGGCCGTCGAAGGTCGCGCAGATGTCGGCCTTCTTCAGCTGCGAGGCCGCCAGCGCGTCGTCGGCCGCGTAGTCCGTGTAGGACGCCGGGTCGATGATCGTGAACTTTACGGCCTTGCCGCCCTTCTGGAAGCAGCCGTTCTTGATTGTGTAGCCGGCTGCCGTCAGGACCGCCTTCGCCGCGCTGATGTTGGCCGACGCGGAGAGGGTGAACTTCTTGACCGACGGCGCCAGGACGTTGCCGAAGTTCGGCAACACGAGTCCGCTGGCGTTTGTCGCGACCGGCTCGAGGCCGGCCTCGCCCTGCTTGCTGATCGCGTTGCGGTCGATCGCATCGCTGATCGCCTGACGCACCGCGAGCTGGTTGGTCGGCCAGCGGCTCAGGTTCGGGTAGAACGTGTTCGTCTGGACCGGCGCGAAGTACGTCGCATGGCCCGGAGTGCTCGTGAACGCGCCGAGCCCGCTGAGGAAGTTCCCCGCCCAGTCGAGCGAGTTGTTCTCAAGCGCGGCCAGAACGTCGGTATTCGAGGCGATCAGCGGGAAGTCGACTTCCTTGACAGCCGGCTCGCCGCCACCGACGTTGAACGGACCGCCCCAGTAACCGGGATTCGCTTTGAGCGTGAAGCCGGTCGAGGACGAGAACGTGTCGAGCTCATACGGTCCGGTTCCGATCGGGTTCGTGATCGTCGCCGTCGCCGGGCCGGTGATGCTTGACCAGATGTGCTGCGGAACGATGTACTGATTGGCGATGTACTGCAGGTTCGTGTACTGCGACGACGAGAACGTGATCGTCACCTGGTTGCCCGACGCTGACACGCCGGTGATCGGCAGCCCGTCGGTGTTGGCTGGCGCGTTGTTCATCAGCAGCGTGTAGGTGAAGACCACGTCGGCAGGCGTGAGCGGCTGGCCGTCTGACCAGTTGATGCCGCTGCGGATCGTGAACGTGATCGACTTGCCGCCGGCGCCCCACTTGTAGGCGGACGCGAGCATGTCGTAGACCTGCGTCGGCTTGGCGACGTCGAACTGAAGCAGCGTCTCGTAGATCAGCGAGGTGCCGCCCAACAGATACGACGCCCCCGCTGGATCGAAGGGGTTGAAGCTGTCGGGGATCGAGTTCGTCGGCGACGACTCCATGACGAGCGTCGACGAGGCCGCGGTGTGGGCAGCCACGCGCGCGACCGCGGGTGCGGCGAACAGCCCGGCAGCGGCGGCGAGGGCCGTCCCCATCGCGGCGGCTGCCGCGATGGCGGCGAAACCGCGCTTCGCTATCGATAGGCGTTGCATTTCCGATGTACCTTTCGTTCAGCACAGCGATGTGCAGATTCCAATGCCGGCACGCAAACGCGTGCACTTTGTGATCCGAGACGTCCGGCGCGGTGACCTTGGAAGTGCCGCGCCGGGCGGATCGCGAAACTGCTCGTTCAGGTCCTGATTGCCTCCTCCCTCTCCTCGTCGAGCGCTTCGGCGAGCGCCGGTGCGGCGACGTCGAGCCGCCAACAGGCCGCCGCGCGGCGCCGACTGATCGGCAACAGCGGCGGCGACTGCGAGCGACAGCGCTCGTCCGCGAACGGACACCGTGGCGCAAAGCGGCAGCCGGGCAGGCCCGCGAGCGAGCTGCCGGCACGACCGACCGCGGCACGGACACGGCCATTCGCCGACTTGGTGGCGATGCGGTCCGGGTCGGGTGCGGCCCCGAGCAGCAGCTGCGTGTACGGATGCGCAGGCTGCTGCGTCAGAGCTTCCGACGGACCTCGCTCAACGATTCGCCCGGCGTACATCACGAGCGTCTCGTCGGCGAAGTAGCGCGCCGAGGCGATGTCGTGCGTGATGTAGAGAACGGCCAGGTCAAAACGCGCTCGCAGGTCCGCGATCAGGTCGAGCACGCCGAGGCGGATCGAGACGTCGAGCATCGAGACGGGCTCGTCGGCCAGCAGGACACGCGGTTGCACGGCCAGCGCGCGAGCGATCGCGACGCGCTGGCGCTGGCCTCCCGAGAGCTCGTGCGGAAACTTCGCGAGGAAGTGCTCGGGTGGCGTCAGGCGAACCTCCTCGAGCAGCGCGGCGGTCTGCGCCTCGACCTCAGCGCGGGTCCGCGCACCGCGGTGTAGGCGGACCGGGCGTTCGAGGTGGTAGGCGACGCGGTGGACCGGGTTGAGCGAGCTGAAGGGGTCCTGAAAGACCATCTGGACATCGCTCTTGTGCGCGCGGAAGCGTCGCCGCCGCGCCGGCTCGATCGCCTCGCCGTCCAGGAGAATCGAGCCCGCGCTGGGCCGTTCCTGGCCGGCGAGGAGCTTTGCGACGGTCGATTTGCCAGAGCCGCTCTCGCCGACGAGCGCGACGATCGCGCCCTGGTAGAGACCAAACGAGACCTCACTTGCGGCGTCGAGCTGGACACCGTGGGCGATGCGATAGGTCTTTGAAAGCTCGCGTGCCTCGAGCACGAGCGGGCCGAGCGTGGCGGCCAGTGGTTCGAGCTCGCTCATAGCGCCGCCCCTCTGCGCCGCGCGGCTCGCGCCTGCGCGAGCTCGTCTTGCCCGACGAACGGGCAGGTCGAAACGTGGCCTTCGCCAACCGTCAGCGGCGTCATCGTGACCTCCGAGCACTGCGCCCGCGCGAAATCGCAGCGCGGCGTGAACGGGCAGCCGCGCGGCAGCTCGCGCATGTCGGGCGGCGAGCCTGGGATTCCGCTCAGCGCGCGGCGCGGGCCGCGCACGCTTGGGAAGGAGTCGAGCAGTCCGGCCGTATAGGGGTGCGCGGTGGCGTTGCGGATCGCGAGCGCCGAACCCAGCTCGGCGAGCTGCCCCGCGTAGAGAATCATGATCCGGTCCGCGAGCTCGAGCAGCAGCGACAGGTCGTGGGTGATGAAGAGCATCGCGAAGCCGAGCTCCTCGCGCAGCTCGGCGACCTGCTCGAGAATCTCGCGCTGCACGACGACGTCGAGCGCGGTCGTCGGCTCGTCCATGATCACGACCTCGGGCTCGACGGCCAGCGCCATCGCGATCATCACGCGCTGTCGCATGCCGCCCGAGAGCTCGTGCGGGTAGCTGCGCAGACGCTCGCGCGGAATCCCGACGAGGTCGAGCAGCGACTCGAGCCGCGCGCGCTTGGCCTCGCGTCGCAGCGGCATGTGCGCGTCGATCACGTCGCCAAGCTGGTCGCGGATCCGAAGGACCGGGTTGAGCGCGTTCATCGCGCTCTGGAAGACGATCGAGATCTCGCGCCAGCGCAGCCGACGCAGCTCGTCCGCATCCGCGGCGAGGACGTCGAAACCGCCCTCGCCGATCCGCCGTCCGCGATAGATGACGCGACCCGAGGTGATCACGGCGGGCGGGCGCAGCAGCCGAACGGCGCCGAGCGCAAGCGTCGACTTGCCCGATCCGCTCTCGCCGGCAAGGCCAACGACCTCGCCGGGCCGCAGCGCGAGATCGACGTGCCTGACGGCGTTCACGTCGCCGGCGCGCGAGCGGTAGGTGATCGAGAGATCCTCGATCTCGAGCACGGGTGCGAGCGGCGACTGGCCGGCTGCGCCCTCAGCGCGCTGGTTCGCCGTGGCGGCGGCGCTCACGGCCGGGCCTCGATCACAACCGGCGTCGGGTCGGTGACGGCGGTGTGGCGCTGTCTCCGCCGGCGCAGCCGCACGATCTGCACGCGAGCCCCGCGGCCGCGCAGGATCACGTGACCCCTGTCGTCGACTCGTCCCCCGGTCTCGCGCAAGCGCGGGTTGCCGAGCTCGTCGAGGCCGTAGTTGATCAGCACGAGGCTCATGCCGAGCAGCGCGACGAGGACTCCCGGGATCGCCCACCACCACCAGGCGCCGAGCTCGAGGGCGCCCTGGCTCTGCGCCCAGTAGAGGACCACGCCGATGCTCCAGCTGTTGACGTCGGTCAGCCCGAGGAATGCGAGGGCGACCGAGGTGAGGATCGCGTACAGCGCGACGCCGATGAATCCGGCCGCGATCAGGCTGACCTCGTTGGGAATGATCTCGAAAGCGATGATCCGCCACGCGCGCTCGCCCGTTTCACGCGCCGCGGCAACGTAGTCGCGGTTGCGCAGTGCGAGCGTCTGGGCACGGATGACGCGCGCCCCCCAGGCCCAGCCGAGCGCGCTCAATACGATCGCGGTGGCGATCTCGCCGGTGTGCGGGAGGTAGCCGAGAATCACGATCAAAAGCGGCAGCGCCGGCAGCACGAGAAAGATGTTCGTGACCAGCATCAGCAGCTCGTCGACGGCACCGCCGACGTAGCCCGCCGTGACGCCAACCAGCACCGCGAGGACGGTCGCGATCGTCGCCGCGAGCAATCCAAGCACGATCGTCGAACGGATCCCGACGAGCACCTGGGAGAGGAGATCCTGGCCGAAGGAGGTCGTGCCCAGGAGGTGGCTGAAGCTCGGCGCCGCCGCCTGCGTGACGATCTTCGTGGCCGACGGATCATGAGGCGCGAGCGTCGGTCCGAAGATCGCGATCAGGACATAGAGCCCGAGGATCGCGAAGCCGATCTTGGCCTTCAGCGGCAGTGCCGCCCAGCGTCCGCGTCCACGCGGCAGGGCGGCCTGCGCGGCAGGGGGCGGCTCGAGCGTGACCGCGACCGACATCAGGCCGAACCCCGCGTGCGCGCCCGTGGGTCGGCGAGCACGTACACGGCGTCGGCGAGCAGGCAGGCGAGCAGGATCGCGAGCGAGATCACCAGGAAGATGCCCTGCGTCAGCGGGTAGTCGTCGGAGGTGACGGCGTTGTAGAGCATCAGCCCGATGCCGGGGTAGGAGAAGACGTACTCGGTGAGCAGCGCTCCGGCGACGACGTAGCCGATCGCAAGCGAGAAGCCGGCGATGTTCGGCAGGATCGCGTTGCGCGCCGCGTAGCTGAAGATGATCCGGCGGCGCGGCAGCCCTTTTGCCTGGGCGGCGAGCACATAGTCCTCGCCGATCGTCGTGATCATCACGTTTCGCATCGTCAGCATCCAGCCGGCGAAGGAGGTGATGATGATCGTCGTCGCCGGAAGAACGGAGTGGTTGAACGCGCTCGACAGGAACGTCCAGTTGAAACCTGGCGAAAGGCCGATCGCCGATCCGCCGCCGTAGGGAAACACACCGAGCTTGACCGACAGCACCTCGATCGCCGCGAGGCCGACGAAGAAGTAGGGCGTGGCCTGCATGAAGGTCGCGACGGGCAGCGACTGGTCGAGCCAGCCCCCGCGTCGCCAGGCGGCAAAGATCCCGAGCAGCGTTCCGAGCAGGAACGCGATCACCGTTGCCGTGCCAACCAGCGCGAGCGTCCAGGGCAGCACCTGGCCGATCACGGTCGTGACCTTCTCGGGGTACTGCGAGCTCGAGACACCGAGGTTGCCCTGGAAGAGGTTGCCGAGGTAGATCCAGTATTGGTGCAGGAGCGTGCCCTGGTGGCCGATCCCGAACTCGACCTCAAGCGTGCGCGCCGAGTCCGGCGGCAGTCCCTGGTACTTACCGAGAAGAGCAGCGACAGGGTTTCCCGGCATCAGCCGGGGGATGAAGAAGTTGATCGTTATCGCCGCCCAGGCCGCTACCAAATAGAAGCCGAGACGGCGCGCTACGAACCTCATTCCCCTCCCTCAGTACTGCGATCCGCGCCTTTGACGGTAACGATCCCGAAACGCGTATGTAAACGGTAACCTACAAACGGGCTCGCCGTCAAGCAGGAAAAATCTCCTCTCTGTTGCCAGTCGACCACGAAAACATGTAACGTTTCTGAAATGACTCCGGCAAAGGAAGCGGCGGTAGCGACGCGAGACGGCGACGAGCGCCTCACGATCCGCGAGATCGCGGCCTTCGCCGGCGTTTCGACAGCCACAGTGTCGCGCGTGATCAACGACAGTGGCTACGTATCCCAGGCCACGCGTGCGACGGTCGAACGTGTCGTGCGCGAGCACGGCTACAGCGCGAACCGCAACGCGCGCGCCCTCTCGGCCGGGCGCACGGGCCTCGTCGGCGTGACCGTCCCGCTGATCCACCCGGCGTACTTCTCGGTGATCGTCGCCGGGGTGGCCGAGGCGCTCTATGAGCAGGACATGCGAATCGTGCTCTGCCCGACTTTGCACGAGCACGACCGCGAGGTCTCGCTGCTCGAGCGCCTGATGCACGGGACGACCGACTGCGCGCTGCTCGTGCTGCCGGAGGAGTCAAGCGCCGAGCTGCGCACGCTGATGGAGCACGGCTTTCGCTTCGTCGTGGTCGATCCGCGGATGCGGATCGACGAGCGTGTCCCGACAGTCTCGGCGGCCCACTCGGCCGGCGCCAACCAGGCGACCGCGCACCTGCTCGAGCTCGGGCACCGCCGCATCGCCGCGATCACGGGACCCGGCGGCTGGATGGCGACCGACGAGCGCCTGCGCGGTCACCGCTCCGCACTCGCCACCGCCGGCGTGATGCCGGACCCGGCGCTCGTCGTTGAGTCGAACTTCGAGGTCGAGGGCGGCCGGGTCGCGGCCGCTGCGCTACTCGACCTCGCCGACCCGCCGACCGCGATCTTCGCCTTCAACGATCAGCTCGCGATCGGCGCGATGCAGGCGGCGCTCGAGCGCGGGCTGAGCGTCCCCGGCGCGCTCTCGATCGTCGGCTTCGACGACACAGCGGAGGCCGAAATCGTCACCCCGCGCCTGACGACGGTGCACCAGCCGCTCGCCGAGATCGGCCGCATGGGCGTGAGCCTGCTGACGCGCCAGCTCGAGAACCAGCGCCTCGACGCGCTCCACGTCGAACTGGAGACGAAGCTCGTCGTGCGAGGATCGACGGCGCCGCCCGAACTGGCAGGTAGGAGGCGACCGCCTCGGTCGCAACGATAGGAAGCCATGAGCGCCCGGCGACTGAACGTGCTCAGCTGCGAACTGGATGAGTCGCTTGACCGGGCCGGGTTCCGCCACACCGGTGCCACCATCGGGCCGCAGATCGGGGCTGAGCGGATCGGCGCTTCTGTGTACGAGGCCGAGGCCGGTCACGCAATCTGGCCCTACCACTACCACTACGCGGCCGAGGAGTGGCTGTATGTGGTCACCGGCGCACCGATCTTGCGCGACCCCGGTGGCGAGCGGGCGCTGCGTAGCGGGGACCTGCTCTGCTTTCCGGCTGGGCCGCTCGGGGCTCATGCCGTAGGCGGGCCGGGGCGGTTCATCGTTTTCTCAGCCGACGCGCCCGGGCCATACGTCGCCGTGTTCCCGGACTCCGACAAGATCGCCGTCTGGACCGGGGTCCCCGACCTCGATGCCCTCATTCTGCCTCGCGCCGCCGCGGTTGACTACTGGCACGGCGAGGGCACCGAAGCGGCGTCGCAGCCGGTCGAGGTCGTGCGAGAGGGTGAGGCGCCGAGCCGGCCCGTGGTCAACACGCTCGAAATGGGGGTGACGCCGTCCAGCGATACGCCGGCCGCCTTTGGTTCGCGTGTCGCGACGCTCACGATCGAGCTGGGCGCCGAGCGGCTCGCAGCAACTGTGCTGGAGCTCGATCCGGGCGAGGGATCCGCGGAGTATCGCTACGAATACGGCCGCGAGAACTGGATGCTCGTGCTTGCCGGGACTCCGACGCTTCGCGATCCCGACGGGGAGGACGCGTTGGCGACCGGTGACGTCGTGTGTTTCCCGGAAGGCCCGGCGGGGGCCCAAGGACTGATCAACCGACGCGATGAGGTAGCGCGGGTACTTTTCATCTCGACGGCCGGCCTGCCCGCGAATCTCTGCTACCCAGACAGCGGCAGGTGGTTGATGCGCAACGGGCGCGACAGCGAGGACCGCGTGCTTCGTGAGCTCTAGCCAAGGGCGTGGGCGGCTGACACACGGCAGCCTGCAAGCGAGCAGGAATCGAGAAGCGGAGTCGCCCCGCGCGCCGTAGCGTTGTCGGCATGACCATCGCAATCGATTCGCTCACGCTCGAAGTCTCTGATCCCACCACGTCAAAGTCGTTCTACCAGGGCGCCTTCGGGCTCGGCTCACAGGTCGGTGCGCGCACGGCCGAAACGCCCTCGAGCGGCTTTCGCGGCTTCACCATCTCACTCGTCGTCGGGCAGCCCTCGACCGTCGACTCGCTGCTCGAGACCGCCGTCGCCGGCGGGGCCACAACGCTGAAACCCGCCCACAAGGGCATGTGGGGCTACGGCGCCGTGGTCCAGGATGGCGACGGCGTGATCTGGAAACTCGCAACCACTGCCAAGAAGGACAAGGGTCCCGCGACACGCCAGATCGACGATCTGGTGCTGCTCATCGGCGCTTCGGACCTTGGGGCGAGCAAGCGTTTCTACGTCGAGCACGGCCTGTCGGTGAAGCGCAGCTTCCCGGGCCGCTACGTCGAGTTCGACGCTCCGGCGGGCGCCGTCAAGCTGGCGCTCTACCCGGGGCGGGCCGGACTTGCCAAGGACGCCGGCGTCTCCCCGGACGGCAATGGGCCGCACGGCATCGCGGTCAACA
>DATGHN010000066.1:0-5371 GCA_035308005.1 Solirubrobacteraceae bacterium | reverse complement strand
GTGCTGATCGGCCTCGGCCAGGGCGGTGCCTTCCCGCTCGTGTTGACGATGATCGTGCTGCGTAGCGGCTCCGCGCAATTGACCGCGAGCCTTTCGGCGCACGTCCAGGGCGGCGGTTACCTGATCGCCGCCGCTGGCCCGTTCATCGTCGGTGCGCTGCACGATGCGACCGGATCGTGGTCGCTGTCGATCGTCGTACTGATGGCAATCCTGATTCCGCAGGCGCTGAGCGGGATCGGCGCCGGACGGGCCCGCACGCTAGCCGAGCGCCTCGACGTCGCCGGTCAGGCTTCGGCGATGTAGGCGAGGCGCTCGCGAAGCTCGCCGAGTGCGCGCGGGCGCCCGACGATCAGCGCAGCGACCAGCTCGCCGGCCCGGGTGTAGAGGGCGACGAAGTCGCGCGTCGCGGTGTCGCCGTCGATCTCGACGGTATCGGCGAGCGCCGCGTGGCCGAGGTACTGGATCCGCATCCCGTACTGGTCGCTCCAGAAGCTCGACAGCGCCGGGCGCGGCGCCTCACTGCCGGTGATCGAGTGCGCGACCGCGGCGCCCTGGCGTCCCGCCGACTCCCAGTGCCCGCTCAGAGCGTGGCGGCCGAGGAAGGGGTCATAGAAGGCGGCCGCGTCGCCGGCGGCGTATACATCGGGCCACTCGCTGCGCCCGCCGGCGTCAACCGGCACACCGCCGGTCTCGATGCCCGTCCACCCGGTCTCCGGAGCGACGCCGACGCCGACGAGGACGTGATCGCACTCGATCCGCCGGCCGTCATCGAGCGTGACAGCCTCGACGCGATCGCCTCCGTGGATCTCGGCGGCGGTCTGGCCGAGCAGCAGATCGACCCCCTCCTCGCGGTGAAGCGCCGCGAACCAGCCGCCGATCTCGCTCCCGAGCAGGCCGTGCATCGGTAGTGGCGCCGCCTCGACGACGGTCACCGCCAGGCCGCGCTTGCGCGCGGCGACGGCGACCTCCTGGCCGATGAAGCCGGCGCCGACGATCAGCAGGTGCGCGCCGCGCTCGAGCAGGCCGCGCAGCTGCAGCGAGTCCTCGATCGTTCGCAGCACGCTGACGTTGCCAAAGTGCGCGAACGGCTCGAGCATGCGCGGTCGCGACCCGGTCGCGATGACGAGCTGCTCGTAGCCGAGCAAGAAGCCGTCGGCCAGCTCGAGCCGGTGGGCGGCGGCGTCGAAGGCGCTTGCGGTCGCGCCCTCGAGCACCTCGATCGAGCGTTCATCGAGCCACTCATGCGAGCGGAACGAAATCGCGTCCTCAGCCTGGCCCTCGTCGAGCACCTCCTTGGAGAGTGGCGGACGGTCATAGGGGCGATGGGGCTCGGCGCAGACGATCCGCACCCGCCCCTCGTAGCCGAGGCGCCGAAGCGTCTCCGCGCAGCGCTGCGCCGCCAGGCCGCCGCCGGCGATCACGACCCCCGTTTCGCTCGAACTCACGCCGTGATCCTAGGCAAGGACGCCGATGGCCTAGGCTCGTGCGAGGTGCTCCGCCCCCGCCCCGACATCCGAAACGTCGCGATCGTCGCCCACGTCGACCATGGCAAGACGACTCTGGTCGACGCGATGCTGTGGCAGTCCGGCGCCTTCCGCGCCAATCAGGAGGTCGCGACGCGGGTCATGGATTCGATGGACCTCGAGCGCGAGAAGGGCATCACGATCCTGGCCAAGAACACCTCCGTCCGCTACCGAGACGTGAAGCTGAACATCATCGACACGCCCGGGCACTCGGACTTCGGCGGCGAGGTCGAGCGCGGCCTGACGATGGTCGACGGCGTGCTCCTGCTCGTCGACGCGAGCGAGGGCCCGCTTCCCCAGACGCGCTTCGTGCTGCGCAAGGCGCTCGAGGCGCGCCTGCCGGTGATCCTCGTCGTCAACAAGGTCGACCGCCCTGACGCGCGTATCGGCGAGGTGGTCGACGAGGTCTACGAGCTCTTCCTCGACCTCGACGCGGAGGAGAGCCAGATCGAGTTCCCGATCGTCTACACCAACGCCAAGGCCGGTTGGGCATCGCTTGAGGAGGGCGTCGAGGGCAGCGATCTCGGGCCGCTGATGGATCTCCTGCTCGAGCACATCCCGGCTCCGATGCACGACGCCGACCACCCCTTCCAGGCGCTGGTGACCAACCTCGACGCCTCTCCCTACGTCGGCCGCCTCGCGCTCTGCCGGGTCCTCCACGGCAGTGTCAGTCGCGGGCAGCAGGTCGCCTGGTGCCGCGCTGACGGCGACATCGCGCGGGCCACGATCGCCGAGCTCTACGTCACCGAGGCGCTCGATCGTGTCGATGCCGCGCAGGCGGGGCCTGGGGAGATCATCGCCATCGCCGGGATCGCCGAGGTGACGATCGGCGAGACCCTCGCCGACTCAGAGGATCCGCGCCCGCTACCGGTCATCACGGTCGATGAGCCGTCGATCTCGGTGACGGTGGGGATCAACACGTCGCCGCTTGCAGGGCGAAGCGGCACGAAGCTGACGGCGCGCCAGGTCAAGAGTCGCCTCGATGCGGAGTTGGTCGGCAACGTCTCGCTGCGCGTCGGGCCGACTGAGCGGCCGGATGCCTGGGAGGTGCAGGGCCGCGGCGAGCTGCAGCTGGCGGTGCTCGTCGAGATCATGCGCCGCGAGGGCTTCGAGCTGACCGTCGGACAGCCCCAGGTGCTGACGCGCGAAATAGGCGGGCGCGTCCACGAGCCAGTCGAGCGCCTCGCGATCGACGTCCCGGAGGACTACGTCGGCGTCGTCACCCAGCTTCTGGCGCTTCGCAAGGGGCGCCTCGAGCAGATGGTCAACCACGGCACCGGTTGGGTGCGAATGGAGTACCTCGTCCCGGCGCGCGGCCTGATCGGCTTTCGCACCGAGTTCCTGACCGAGACCCGCGGCACGGGGCTGCTCCATCACGTCTTCGAGCGCTTCGAGCCGTGGGCCGGAGAGCTTCGCACGCGCCCCACTGGCGCCCTCGTCTCCGACCGCGGCGGCATGGCCGCCCAGTTCGCGCTGATGAACCTCCAGGAGCGCGGCACGCTCTTCGTCGGACCCGGCGATGAGGTCTACGAGGGGATGATCGTCGGCGAGAACGCGCGCTCCGACGATCTCGACGTGAACGCCTGCAAGGAAAAGCACCTGACCAACATCCGCTCCTCGACCTCGGAGATCCTGGTCCGCCTCGTCCCCCACCGCCAGCTGTCACTCGACCAGGCGCTCGAGCTGCTGCGCGACGACGAGTGCGCCGAGGTCACCCCCGATGCGGTGCGCCTGCGCAAGGTGCGGCTTGAGCGCGTCGAGCGCGTCAAGGCAGCGCGCCGCGCGCGCGCCTAGCTTCGGCGCCGCGCCCTGCGGGCGGCCTTCGCGCGAGCGCGGTTGCGCTTCACGCGCTCGGCCTGCGGGGTCACCGTGCCACGGCCGCGGTCGAGGTCGCGCGCGGCGTGGCGCGGAGCGTGGAGGTGTGCGTCGTGGCGAACGAAGTAGACGATCGTGCCGAACAGGATCACGACGACGAGCCCGATCAGGACGTAGTCGAGTGTCGTCAGCCCGCCGCTCGGGTTCGCCGTGGTCGGCAGCGTGACCGGCGCCGCCGTCGTCGCCGTCTGCGTGGTCGTGGTCGAGGTGACGGTGCTCGTCCCCCCGAGCCCGGTGCCGCCCAGCGGGCCGGAGGCGACTGCGGTGGAGGGCAGCGCCAGGGTGGCGATGATCAGGAGTGCGCCGAGCAGCGCGCGCGAGGGGACGAGCCTCATGGCGGCCCAATATATCCGCGGCGGCGGTCCCTAGACTACGGTCCATGGCACCTCAGCGCGGGATCAGGATGCAGCAGCTCGTCGGCCCCGACGTGATGGAGCAGCTGCAGACGCGCAGCGACGAGCAGCTCGAGAACGAGCGCAAGCACAAGTCCGTCGCCTACGCGATCCTCGGAGCGCGCGCGGCCGAGCGCTACGACGCCTCCGCCGCGCGCAGCTGGTTTCAGAAGGCAATGGTCGCCTCGCGCCACCCCCAAGAGCGCACGCAGATCAAGCGCATGGCCGACGCCTCGCTCGCGCTTGCCGAGCGCCGCGCCGGCGACCTGAAGGTCGCCGTCGAGCGCCTCGGCGCCGAGGCGCCTTCCTCGCGGGCGCTGTTCGGCCTTCGCGTAATGGGCCTTGTCGTCCCGCCCCGCAGCGCTGGACTCGCCGCGCGCCTGCGTGGAATCGCCGTCGGAATCGGGCTGGTCGTCGTGCTGATCGCGCTCGGCACCGGGATCATGGAGCTCGTCTCACTCCCGTTCGGCCGCTTCAGCCTGCCGCCCGCAATCCTGCTCGGGGTGATCCTCGACATCGTCGTGCTGGCGATCCTCGCCACGTGGGGGCGCCGCAGGCAGAAGGCGGCGCGCGCGCGCGCCGCCGGCGCCTCCTGAGCCCCTGCGGCGGGCAGTGAGCCCACGCCAGACCCACCACAAGCACTCCTCCTCCAAGGAGTACCGCCGTTTGCTCGACCGGCTCGCCGCGCATCCGGCCGTGCACCGCGTAGCGACCGGCAAGGTGACCCCCCGGATGGGTTCAGGACGGCCGATCGCGCTGATCTCGAAGGTACGCCCGGTCGCCTCGGGCCTCTCGATCACGATCAACGTCGCCGGCGCGATCGTCGACGGCTATGTGATCACCGACCAGCCCGAGGCGGTCGTCGCCTTCATGGCCGAGCAGGGCTGGACCGCCTCGTGAGCGGTACCGCCCGCACGGCAATTGCCCGCGGGCTGGGCCGCGGCCTGCGCGTGGCCGGTCGCGGCGGCACGAGCCTCCCGGGCAAGCTGCTGCTGCGCGTCGACCCCGACGCGATCACGCGCCTGGCACGCCCCCTTCCCCGCGGCAGCGCGGTCATCTCCGCGACCAACGGCAAGACGACGACGACCGCGCTCGCGGCTGCGATTCTCGACTCCGCTGGCGTCGCGACGCTTCACAACGTCGCCGGAGCAAACATGGCTGGCGGCATTGCGTCGGCGCTGCTTGAGCGCCGGCGGGGAGCTCAGCTCGGCCTCTTCGAGGTGGACGAGTTCTGGCTCGACACGGTCGCCGGCGCGCTCGACCCCGAGGCGATCGTGCTCTCGAACCTCTTTCGCGACCAGCTCGACCGCTACGGAGAGCTCGAGACGATCGCCGACCGCTGGTCCGCGCTGACGGCGCGGC
Organism: Solirubrobacteraceae bacterium; assembly: GCA_035308005.1. Lineage (GTDB taxonomy): Bacteria > Actinomycetota > Thermoleophilia > Solirubrobacterales > Solirubrobacteraceae > Palsa-513. Next base: position 219 of record DATGHN010000066.1, on the reverse strand, counting down.
TGCGCGCAAGGCTGATCCTGAACGCCGACGACCCTCTGATCGCCGACCTCGGTCGCGAGCGCGATGGTGCGATGTTCTTCGGTATCGAAGACTCCGCGGCGGCGGCAGGCACGGCGCCAAGCCACGCCTCCGACTCGACGCACTGCAGGCGCTGCGGGACGGCCTTCCACTACGAGCGCTCCTACATCGCCCACCTCGGCGTCTACGCCTGCCCTGGCT
>DATGHN010000065.1:0-7645 GCA_035308005.1 Solirubrobacteraceae bacterium | reverse complement strand
ACAGATTCGCCGGTCGTCGTCCGCGACGCCGTCGCGGCCGACCTGCCCGGCGTGCTCGAGATCTACAACGAGGTCATCACGAACTCGACGGCGGTCTTCAGCGATCAGCCGGTGACACTCGAGGATCGCGAGCGCTGGCTGGCGGCTCGCAACGGCGATGGCTTTCCGGTCCTTGTCGCCGTCGACCCAAGCGGCGTCGTCGGCTTCGCGAGCTTCGGGCCGTTTCGCACCTGGCCGGGCTATCGCAGCACCGTCGAGCACTCGGTGCACGTGCGGGCCGACCGCCGCGGCGAGGGGATCGGATCGCAATTGCTCGTCGAGCTCATCGAACGTGCTCGCGCGCTCGGCAAACACGTGGTGATCGCCGGCGTCGACGCCGACAACGCTGCGTCGATCCGCCTGCACGAGCGGCTTGGCTTCACCTCGGTCGCGCGCCTCTCAGAGGTCGCGCGGAAGTTCGACCGCTGGCTCGACCTCGTACTCATGCAGCGGATTCTCTGAGCGTTCTTCGTCGATCGCCAGCAGCGGGATGAAGAAGTGCGCGAGCGGGCCGATCGAGAGCGCGTAGAGGAGCGTCCCGATCCCGACCGTGCCGCCGAGCGCAAAGCCGGTTAGCAGCACGGTCACCTCGATACTCATGCGCACGACCCAGATCGGATGTCCGCGGCGCGCGATCCCCGTCATCAGCCCATCGCGCGGTCCCGGGCCGAGGCCGGCGCCGATGTAGGCGCCGGTTGCGACGCCGTTTGAAAGCACGCCCGAAACCAGCAGGGCGATTCGCGCGGCAAGCTCGTGCGGCGGAGAGAGCAAGGCGAGCATGACGTCGATCACGACGCCGACGACGAGGACGTTGCAGACCGTCCCGATCCCCGGTCGTTGTCGGAGGGGGATCCACAGCAGCAGCACGAAGACGCCGGCGATGATCGCCCACGTCCCCACGCCCAGTCCGATTTGTCGCGAGAGGCCCTGGTGGAAGACGTTCCACGGATCGACGCCGAGGCCCGCCAAGAGCAGCAGGCCGCCGCTGACGCCGTAGAGGACCAGGCCGGCGAAGAGCTGGGTTCCACGGCGAACTGGGCGATCGGGCACGGCGCGACGTTCGCAGATCACGGGGTTTGCGGGCGTCTCCGTAAACTGATATCACTTAGGTATCTATTTACTGCGGCCCGACTCCCGACGGGAGGAACCATGACTCAGCCCGACCTATCAACCGACGAACCCGAAGTCACTCCCGTTGGTCACGCGGGCGCGCGCGTGGAGATCCACGAGCGGCGGACCTTTGCGATCAGCGGCTGGCTCGGCCTGCTTGTGACCGCCGGCTTGATCGTCCTCGCGGTGCTTGCCGGGCGCAGCTCAACGCCCGCGCTCGCCGTCCTGCCGGCCGCGCCCGCCTTCCTGATCCTGACCTCGCTGATCATCGTCCAACCCGGCCAGACCAAGGTCGTGCGCTTCTTCGGCAGCTACGTCGGCACGGTTCGCCGCGCCGGCCTGTGGTGGATCCTGCCGCTGACCGACCGGCGCAACCTGAGCATCAAGGTCAGGAACTTCGAGACCAACCACCTGAAGGTCAACGACGCCGATGGCAATCCGGTCGAGATCGCCTGCATCGTCGTCTGGCAGGTGGCCGACACCGCGCGGGCGTCATACGCGGTCGATGACTACCTCAACTTCGTTCGCGTCCAGGCCGAGTCGGCTCTGCGACACGTCGCCACCACGCATCCCTACGACGACCCCACGGGCGAGGGAACGTCGCTTCGCGGATCGACCGAGATTCTCGCCGCCGAGCTCGCCGTCGAAATGGCGCAGCGCGTGGCGATCGCTGGCGTGGAGATCGTCGAGGTGCGCATCAGCCATCTCGCCTACGCTGCCGAGATCGCCCAGGCGATGCTTCGCCGACAGCAGGCCAACGCGATCGTCTCGGCACGCTCGACGATCATCGAGGGCGCCGTCGGGATGGTCGAGATGGCCCTCGCGCGGCTCGACTCGCGCGGCATCGTCGACCTCGACGAGGAGCGCAAGGCGGCGATGGTCAGCAACCTCCTCGTCGTGCTCTGCGCCGACCAGCCAGCGTCCCCGGTCGTCAACACCGGAACGCTCTACACGTGAGCCGTGAGCGCAAGCAGGTACTCCTGAGGATCGATCCGGCGGTTCACGACGCCCTCGCGCGCTGGGCGGGCGACGACTTTCGAAGCCTGAACGCCCACATCGAGATGCTCTTGCGCCGTGCCCTCGACGACGCGCACCGAATGCCCCACGACGCGCGGCCGCTGCCAAGACGGGGGCGGCCGCCCGCGCGCCGACGCGGCGACGCGCCGACGGCGTCGGCCTAAAGGATCTGGGCCGGCCGGCTTCGCGATTTGAAGGACCGTCTCAGAAACGCGCGCCGGCGCGCCGCGCAGCGGCTATCTTGAGCGCGCTCGACCCCGCCCGCTCTCCAGCATGCGCACGCGCAACGACCCACCTGCCGGCTCGCCGCGATCGTGACGATCGCGGGTGCGATCGCGCTCGTCGCACTGGCGGGTGTCCTCGCAAGCCTCGGCTACCTGCACCTGGCGCCGACCGGCCTGTCGCCGATCCGAAACCCGGTCAGCCAGTACGGAATCACGCCGCAGCGCGCCGGCTACCGCGTCGCGACGATCACCTTCGCTGGTGCCGGCGCCGCGCTCGCCGTCGGCATCGACCGCGCCCTTGGCTCGCGCGCCGCGTCGGTCGTCGTGCTCCTCGCGATCTTCGCGGCGGCGCGGGCGGCGATCAGCTGGTTTCCGATGGATGCCCCGGGCGCGCCGCCGACCGGGACCGGCCACGCCCACCGGCTACTTGCCACCGCGGCGTTCGGCGGCGCGACGGCGGCCGCCTTCAAGCTGGCGTCGCTGCTTGGCGACGGCGGTCGCTGGCACGGTCTCGCGCCGGTTTCCTACGCGCTCGGGGCGCTCATGGCGGCGTGCTTAGCCGGCCTCCTACTCGGACGCTCCTACCCGGCGCTGCGGGCTCGCTTCGGCTTGGTCGAGCGGGGGTTCTACGTCTCCGCGATCGCGTGGTTCGCGGTGTTCTCCGTCGCCTGCGCCGCGAAGCTGTCGTAGCCGGCGACGGCACGCTCGCCGCGCCGTTGACGGGACGGCGCGCGTCTACGATGTCGCACGATGTCGGTGGCGGAAGTCGACGAGTACCTGCGGGGCCTTGACGAGCCGAAACGCGGCACGTTGGAGGCGCTGCGCCGCACGATCCTCGAAATCGTTCCCGACGCCGAGCAAGTCATCTCTTACCGCGTGCCCGCATTCCGAGCCCGTGGCAAGGTCATCGCTGGGTTTGCGGCGTTTACGACGCACCTGAGCTATCTCCCGTTCAGTGGTTCCATCTTGAACCAGCTGGGCAGTGACCTGGACGGCTACACCATGACGAAGAGCTCTCTGCACTTCCCAGTCGATCGTCCACTGCCGACCGCGCTCGTAAACAAACTCATCGCCACGCGCCTGGCAGAGATCGACGCGCGCTCCCGAACCTAGATCACGCCGAAGCGGCTGCTGATCGCGCCTAGCGACAACAGCCGGTCATCGCCACGTGATGCGGATCCACTCCGCGAATTCGGCGTAGTCGGCCACGCTCTCGAGCGCGACCTTGTGTAACGCCGCCTTTCGGCCCGCATCCACGTTGTCCGCAGCGGCCCGAGCATCGTCGGGGTCGAAGGTACTCCAAGGCACCTCGAAGGTCTGGCCGTCAGGGTAGGTGCGGAGGTCGAGGCCGAGAATCACATGACCGGCGGCGGCGAGCGCATTGATTGCTTGCGGGGCATCAGCGAGCCTCCACTCGACTTCGCCGTTCTCTTGGACGCGCGCACGATTGAGAATGTCGTCAGGCAGCCTCGACATGTCTCGCGGGCTCATCGCAAGTCGATGCTACTGCGGGTGCTGTTTGCCGTTTCGCGCGGAGCAGTAACGCGCGCGGTGGCTCATCACGCTCTGTCAGAGGGCTACTCGATCGGTGCTCCAAAGCGACGGGCGCGGTCGGTGAGGGTCTGTGCGAAGTCGCCGGTCCAGGCTTGCTCGCCGCGCCAGCCCCAGCGCATCTGCCGAGGACCGCTCCAGATCACTTTGCGGGTCCCGTCTCTGCACGACACGACTACCCGCTCTACCAGCGGCTTCACCCTGAGGTAGCCGAAGGAGCGTATATCAGCCCATTCCACTTCTCCTCGATACACGCGGTCTCCCCGCATTGGGCCGGTTCGCCATTCGAGGCCGACTGCTGTTTCACGGACCCCTGCGGTCGCCATCCCGTAGACGAGCAAAGTCAGCGGCACCGCCACGCTCACGAGAATCAGTACACCCAGCCACACCGGATCCCAAAACTCGTGGCTCCTCGCCGCAAGCGGCACAACGATGCCGACGGCTAAGACGCAGAAAAGCGTCAGCAGCAAGCGCTGACCTGGGCTCCAATAGCGCCGAAGCTCTCGCTCTGAGCCGGCCGGGACCCGACGCGCCACCGCGAGAGTGTCGCACCCTCGCGTGAAAGCGGGAGCGACCCGAACCGCTGCACGCGTCGACGGCCCCTACGGAGAGGGAGGGATTCGAACCCTCGAACGAGGTTTCCCCCGTCACGCGATTTCCAGTCGCGCCCGTTCAACCGCTCCGGCACCTCTCCAGCTCGGCGGCGGAGTGGAAGGCTACGCGACGCGGTAATCTCCCGCTGTGCTTGCAGTCTCAAGGGCGTTGGTCAACACGTTCGGCTTGGTCGCGACCTTCGGCGGGATTGGCGTCGTCGTCAACGTGATCGTGATCTACATCTTCATCCAGGTCCGCGGCGAGTACCAGCAGAACGAGGAGTACCGCTCCGAGCGCCAGCAGCGCTTCGGCTCCTAGATCAGCTCGACGGCGTCGCCGACGCGCACCGTTCCCGGTTCGAGCACGACGCCGTATATGCCGCACGCCAGCGGCTCGGTCGTATCGAGGTCGCGGCGGTACTCGGCGAGCAGCTTGAGCGTGAGCAGGTCTGTCACGCCCGTCTCGGGATCGCGCTGCGTGGTCGCGCAGCGGCCGACGTGGCCGCGCGGCTGGACGACGGCTTCTCCGATGCGAACGCGCCGCCCAAGCCAGCCGTCCTCCGCGTGGGCCTCGGTCCCGTCGACTTCAATGAGCATCCGAAAGCGGCGCGCGTCGATTGGCGCCTCGAGGTCGCCCTGTTCGGCCAGCCGCTCGAGACTGGCGGTCGAGACGATCGAGACCGGGCCGCCCTCGCGACGGTCGACGCCGCTCTGTCCCGGGTCGTTCTCGATCAGGCGAAGCGGCTGCCCGGCGAAGACCGATAGCGCCTCAGACCAGGGACCAAGCGCCTCGCGCCCTTCAACCTCGCTGGAGAAGAAGCGCACGTTCACCGCCGCGCCGGTCTCGACGACTCCGCGAACCTCAGGCTGGCCCGGGATCGAGAGCGCGAGCGTCCGCTCGCTGGTCGAGTAGTCCGCGACCACGGCCTGTAGAGAGCCGAGCTGCTTGCCGTTGAGCATGCGCCCCTCGCCGTCGATCAGGAAGAAGCGGCGATTCTCCTGCACGCCGGCGGGGCCGAGTTCGATCTCAGAGCGCTCGACGACGCGCAACCCCTTGACGGGCGTCGTGAGCATCGATGCGACCCGGGCGTTCATCAGCCGGCCGCGGTGATCGCGTCGATGCTCGCGAGCGTCGTGCCGCTCGCACCGCTCGCACCGGTCGCACCCGACGTTGCGCCGGTCGCGCCGCTCGCGCCGGTCCCACCGGCGACGATGACCTCGTTGCCGCTCGAAACGGCGACTGCGTCGGCGAGCGCGACGGGCATCAGCCCGGCGAGGCGAACCTTCCCGCTTGCCGGGTTGATGGCATAGATCGCGCGCGAGCGTCCCCCGGCGGCGCTCTCGCCGCCGATCACGAGGATCCTGTGGCCGAGCGTGGCGGAGGCCTCGCGGTCGCGGGCGTGCGGGAGGGTTGTGAAGTTGGTTACCGAGTTGCTCGAGGGGTCGAAGCGGTAGACCGTCGCGCTCGGAACGCCGGCCGTGGCGCCACCGATGATGTAGATCTGTCCGCCGATTGCGGTCGCGGTGGCGTAGCGGAGCGTTACCGGCAGCGTCGCGACGGTCTGCGTCGTTCCGCCCGGCGTGAAGGCGACGATCGTGTTCAGCTCGGCGCTACCGGTGTATCCGCCGATCAGGTAGGCGGTGTTGCCGATCGTCGCGATCGCGGCGTCGGCGGTCGCCGTCGGCAGGTTGCCGACGATGTCGAAGCTCGTGCCGGTCAACTCGTAGATCGTCGGCGTCCCGCCACCGAACAGGTAGACGTTCGCGCCGAGCGTCGCGGCGGCGGCGGAAGCAGCCGGGACCGGCAACGTGCCCGAGGAGGTCGCGTTTGAGACCTGGAAGTTCTGGACCGTGTCGATCGGCGTCCCGGTCGCGCCGAAGCCGCCCATGAAGAGCGCGCCGCCGGTGCCATAGGAGACGGCGGCGATCCGCGACGCCGGTGTGCCGAGCGTGCCGAGCGATGCAACGCTGACCGTGTTGTGCGACACCGGCTTGCGCTGCTTCTTCGGCGGAGTCGGGGTCTTCGTCTTGGCGGCCGGCGTCGAGCTGAACGGGTGCAGGTGCAGCGACTCGACGACGACGACGGCGACCGCGATCAGCGCCGCGAGGAAGAAGCTGACGGCGCCGGCGCGGCCGCGGCTTCGCGGCGTGCGCCGCGCGGCGCGCCGCGGTGGGTCGCGGCGAACGCCCCCATATTCAGGGTCGAACTGGCTCATGTCGCGATCCGCCTAGCGGGCGCTCCGGAGTGCTCCGCGAGGGCAACTGGGCCATCCCGGCCATCGTCTCCACTTCCACCCCCCTGCAGGCCACCTCGCGATCTCGGATGCTGCACAGTACCCCCGTCGTCGGATCCGCTGGTCCTGATGGCGCGGGCGTGCATCCAGCCGTGCCGGTCAGGTCAGCACGCTAGCCTCGCAGCATCTGCGGCCGCTACACAAACACTGCCGAACCCGACGCGCTCGAGCGCCGCTTCGGCGTCGGCGTGCCCTTCCGCGAGGGGTCGCGCCGCTACAACATCGCCCCCACCCAGACGATCATCGCGATCGTCCGCGGCGAGGACGGCGAGCCGCAGGCGCGACCGATGCGCTGGGGGCTGATTCCGCCGTGGGCCAAGGACGCAAAGATCGCCTACAAGATGATCAACGCGCGCTCGGAGACGGTCGATGAGAAGAGCGCCTACAAGCGGCTGATCGCGACCGCCGACCGCCGCGCCCTGCTGCTGGCGGACGGCTTTTACGAGTGGCTTCGTTCGGAGGACAAGCGCCAGCCCCGGATCCCGTTTCGCTTCACACTCGCCGACGGACAGCCGTTCGCCTTTGCCGGCCTCTGGACGCCCGGCAAGCTCGAGGGCGAGGAGATCGAGACCGCAACGATCCTGACGACCAGCGCCAACTCGCTCGTTGCCTCAGTCCACGACCGGATGCCCGTGATCCTTGCCGGCCCCGACGCCGAGCAGGCCTGGCTCTCCGCCGAGCTCGACACGGCGGCCGCGAAATCGCTGCTCGTGCCCTACGCGGCCGAGCTGATGCTCGCCGCCCCCGCCAACCCGCTGGTCAACAAGGTCGGCGACGTCCCGGAGGGTCCCGACTTGCTGATCCCCCCCGCGGCGTA
>DATGHN010000064.1:0-8217 GCA_035308005.1 Solirubrobacteraceae bacterium | reverse complement strand
CCAAGTCTCGCAGCGCGCCCGGATGTTGTTTCACCGTAGAGAAAAACGTGAAACGGGATCAGTCGCCCGGCGTGACGACCAGCCGGCGACGCGGCTCATCGCCCTCGCTGTGGGTCTCGACGTAGCCCCGCTCGCGCAGGTACTCGTGCACAAACCGTCGCTCGGCGGCGGGCATCGGCCGCAGCGCGATCCGCCGCCCTTCGCTGAGGACCGTTTCCGCGGCCCGGTCGGCTTCCTCGCGCAACTCGTCCTCGCGGCGAGCCCGGTATCCCGCCGCGTCCACGACGACCCGAAGGTCGGCGGCGCCGCGCAGCACGATCCGCTGCGCGATGTGCTGGATCGCCTCGAGCACCGCCCCGTCCGGACCCACGAGCGCTTCGGCGCCGTCACCCTCGACCGATCCCCGCAGAATTCCGTCGTCTTCGGTGATGGTGATCTCGCCGTCGACGGCGAGCGCCTCGACCAAAGTCTCAAGCAGGTCTTGAAGCTCCTCCTCGGGCGTCAGGTCGTCGTCGGCCTCGGTCATCGCCGCCTCCCCGACCGTTTCTTTCTGGGGCGCGCCGACGGGGGCGGTGCGGTCGGCTTCTTGATCGCCTCTCGCGCAACGACCGCCTCGCCCTTCCCGTTGGCCTCGGGTTTGACTGGAGCGTTAGGTCGGCCGTAGCGGCGGATGTTGAAGTACTGCTGCGGAATCGTCGCGAGGTTCGTCGCGATCCAGTAGACGAGCAGGCCCGCCGGGAACTGGATCACGAAGATCACGAAGAAGATCGGCAGCGCGATCGAGATGATCCGCTGGTTGCGGTCGGCGCCGACCGACATCATCACGCTGGTCGTGACCATCGTGCCGACGTAGAGGACCATCAGCACGATCAGCACGACCCCCGTTGCCTTGGCGGTGATGTCGTTGACGAACAGGAAGCTCGCCGAGTGCGGGACGAGCTTGTTGCAGTCGACGTTCGAGAAGTTCGTCAGGTGCGGATGGAGCGCGAGCGCCGCCTTGCCGCAGATGTGCTGCTTGAGGTCCTTGCGCAGCATGTAGACCAGTGAGATGAACACCGGTATCTGCAGGACCAGCGGCAGGCAGGAGGCGAGCGGGTTGACCCCCGCCTCCTTGTAGTACTTCATCATCTCTTCCTGCTGCCGGCGCTTGTCGTCGGCGTAGCGCTTCTTGATCTTGTCGATCTCGGGCGCGTGCGCACGCATCTTCGCCATGCCCTTGAACTGGCGCGCGGTGAGCGGGAACGTGACCGCGCGCACGAGCAGCGTCAGGCCGATGATCGACCAACCCCAGCTGCCGCCGATGACGCTGTGCAGGGCGACGAGGATCTGCTCGAAGAACGAGATCAGCGGCCCAAAGGCGCTCCGGATGACGTCGGCAAGGATCATCGTGGGTGTGCGGCTGAGCCTCGGGCGCGGAACAGGCGCTGAGCGCTGACGGGATCAAGGCCGCCGGGGCTGAAGGGATTGCACCGCAGCAGCCGCCAGCCGGCGAGGATGACGCCGCGGATTATGCCGTACTCACGAATCGCCTGCACCGCATAGTCCGAACAGCTCGGGGCATAGCGGCAGCGCGGTCCGAGCAGCGGTGAGATCGTGACCTTGTAGAGCCTGATCGGCGCCACAAAGGCCGCCCGAAGAGCGCGGCGCATCAGGCGACCGGTGCTTTCTCGACGAGCTCGGCAAGTGCTGCATCGACGCCGGCCAGGCCCTCTGCCTCGCCGAGCTCGCGAGCCGGCGGGCGCGCCACGATCACGATGTCGTGGCCCGGCGGGAGCTTCGTCGCCAGTTGCGCACAGGCCTCGCGAAGGAGCCGCTTGAGCTGGTTTCGCTCAACGGCGCCGCCGATCTTGCGCCCCACCGAGAGACCGATCCGGGGTGGATCCTCGCCGCCGCGCGGGAACGCGTACAGCACGAGATAGCGGTTGGCGACGGAGCGGCCCTGGCGATACACGCGATCGAACTCGGCGCTGCGAGACAGCCGCCCGCTCTTGCGCCGGGCAACCGCGCCGTGCTCCGGCTCTCCCACCGCCTCAGACCGTGAGGCGCTTGCGGCCCTTCGCGCGCCGCCGCTTCAGCGTCAGCTGTCCGGCCTTGGTTTGCATCCGCGCACGAAACCCGTGCGCCCTCGCGCGCTTGCGCTTCTTGGGCTGGTAGGTGCGCTTCATGGCCGGGTCGACGAGTATAGCGGAGGGCCTCCGTTTTTCTCGCCAAATGCGCCCTGCCCGCAGTCCCTGCACAGCGCCGTTGCTATATTCGCTGCCCCCAGGGGCCCGCCGCCGTCGCGCTCCTCCATTCGCCCGCCCAACCGTCCACCGGAGGTCCCTGCGCGCCGTGACAGCCGAGCTCGATCACGTCTGGCGGCAGATCCAGGGGGCGTTGAGAGAAAGCGTGGGCGAGCGGACTTTCGGCCTCTGGCTGGCGCCGTTGCGCTGCGTCTCGCTCGATCGCGAGAACCTAGTCCTCGACGGCCCGCCGGAGGTCTCGGCGTGGGCGTCGCAGCGACTCTCTCGAGCGTTGGCGAGTGCCACGGCGTCAGTGCTCGGGCCGGGCGTACGCGTTTCGATCGCGGGCACCGGCATGGCAGCGCAAGAGGCGCCGTCGCCGCTCCCAACCCTCAACCCGAAGTACACGTTCGAGCAGTTCGTTATCGGACCCTCGAATCGCCTCGCTCACGCGGCCGCGCTGGCCGTCGCCGAGATGCCCTCGCAGGCCTACAACCCGCTGTTCATCTACGGGCCGCCGGGGTTGGGAAAGACGCATCTCCTGCACTCGGTCGGCAACTACGTCAACGCCTTCGGCGGCGGTCTCACCGTCCGCTACGCAACCGCTGAGGAGTTCACGAACGCCTTCCTCGCCGCCCTCGCGGCCCGCAGCCTCGAGACTTTCAAGGCGCGCTTCCGCGACGTCGACGTGCTCCTGATCGACGACGTCCAGTTCCTCGAGCGCAAGGCGCGCAGCGAGGAGGAGCTTTTCCACACCTTCAACGCGCTCTACGATGCGGGCAGCCAGCTTGTCATAACATGCGACCGCCTCCCCGGCGACCTGGGCGATCTCGAGCAGCGGCTTCGCGAGCGCTTTGCGGCGGGCCTCGTCACCGACATCGAGTCCCCAGACCGCGCGACCCGCGTCGCGATCCTGCGCAAGCGCGCCGCGCATGACGGCGTCGACGTAGAACCCGGCGCGCTCGAGCTACTGGCCGAGCGGGTCACGGCCAACGTTCGAGCGCTCGAAGGCGCGCTCATTCGCCTTGTCGCATACGGCTCTTTGACGCGCCGGCGCCTTGATGCGCAGCTGGCGGCCGAGGTACTTCAACGCCTTGGCGTTGCGCCAGCCTCGCGGCAAGTGCCATCGATTGTGGCCGTGCAGGCGGCGGTCTGCGAGCGTTTCTCACTTACGACGGAGGAACTCCTCTCACGCTCCCGCGCCGAGCGAGTCGTCTGGCCGCGCCAGGCGGCCATGTATCTCTGCAAGGAGCTGACCGACCACTCGCTACCCGCGATCGCTCGCGGATTCGACGGCCGCGATCACACGACGGTGCTCTATGCATGCAAGCGCGTTGCCGCGCACATCGCGGTCTCCCCGCCCGCCTACCGCGATATCGAAGTCCTCACAGCCTCGCTCAACATTTCGTCATGAGTCCACAGGCTGCTCACAACTCGTCCCCGGCGCATGCGAGCATTCGGCGGCTATTCACATCTTCACAGCCCCTATGACTACAAAACCTCAAAGTAGTCGTCGGTTATGCATTTGAATCTTCGAACAGCTCCGTTCCTCGAGGAGCTTCAGGCAGCAGCGCGAGTCGCTTCAACTCGCAGCGCTGTGCAGGCGCTGTCTGGGGTCCAGCTGTATGCCGAGGGCGGCGTCGCCGAGCTGCGCGCAACCGACATGGAGGTCGGCGTCCGTCTACCGCTCGACGCAACGATCGAGTCGCCCGGTGCGGTCGTGCTGCCGGCGCGCCTCCTACTCGACGTGATCCGGTCGCTGCCGGGAGACACGGTCAGCGTCGCGCTTCGCGCCCCCGAAGGCGATGTCGAAATCACATCCGCCGGCGCCACGTTCCGCTTGCGCACCCTCCGCAACGAAGACTTTCCGAACCTTCCGGCCGCAGGGGAAGCCGGCGTGTCTCTCGCCGCCGGGCCGTTCATCGAAACGGTCGCCCGCGTCTCGCGCTCGGCCTCGCGTGATGACACACGCCCGGTGCTGACCGGCATCCTCGTCTCGGCCAGCGACCACGAGCTGCGGATGGTCGCCACTGACTCCTACCGATTGAGCGTCAAGACCACGCGGCTCGAGCAGCCGCTCGCGACGCCGCTCGAGGCCAACGTGCCCGCTCGCGCCCTCGCGGAGGTCGTGCGAATCGCCCAGCAGAGCGAGGTCCCCTCGATCGCGATCACGCGGACCGAGAACCAGATCGTCTTCACCCTTGGGGGGGCCGTTCTGTCTTCACGGCTGATCGACGGCCAGTTCCCGAATTACCAGCTGCTCCTGCCCGAGACCGCCGATCACGAGCTGCGCGTCGACCGCGAGGAGCTGGCGGGCGTCGTGCGCAGGATCAGCCTGCTCGCGCAGAAGAACGCGCCGCTTCGCCTGAGCTTCTCCGAGGGCGAGCTCCTCGTCTCCGCGCAGACGCCGGACGTCGGCGACGCGCGCGAGGCACTGCCCATACCGTTCAGCGGCGAGGCGTTCGAGATCGGCTTCAATGCCGAGTTCCTGCGCGACGGACTGGAGAGCGTCGACTCCGAGAGCGTCCTCATCAAGCTGACGAGCGCGCTGCGCCCAGGCCTCATCGAATCGGCCGACGACAGCCAATTTGTTTACCTTGTCATGCCAATTCGCCTCAATACGTGAGTGCGCGTCGAGCGCATCGCGCTGCGCGAGTTCCGCTCATATGAGAAGGCCGAGCTCGACGTCGGACCGGGCCTGACGATCGTCCACGGCGCCAACGGCGCGGGCAAGACGAACCTCCTCGAAGGGCTGTACTTCGGCTGCACCGGCCGCTCGTTTCGGACCTCCAACGACCGGCACCTCGTTCGCCACGGTGCTCAGGCCACGCGGGTTGTGGTGTCGGGGTCGGACGCGGACGGCGAGCACGAGCTCGCGGTCGGACTCGAGCCCGGGCAGATCAAGCGGATGACGAGCGACGGCGCCGCGATCGAGCGCCTCACCGACGCCCCGCACCGCCCGCTGATGAGCGTCTTCTCGCCCGACCGCCTCGAGCTCGTCAAGGGCCAGCCGGGCGTGCGCCGCGCGCACCTCGACCAGCTCGTCGCCGCCCTCTGGCCGGCCCGGGCGTCCACGCGGCGCGCCTATAACCAGGCGCTCGCACAGCGCAACGCCCTGCTCGGCCGCGTGCGCGGCGGCCGCGTCGATGGGAGTGCGCTGGCGCCGTGGAACACCGCGCTCGCCGAGGCCGGCGTCGCGCTGGCCGGCGACCGCACCGAGGCGACCTCGAGGATCACGGCGTCGTTCGCGCGCCACGCGGAGGAGCTCGGCCTGTCAGGCGTCGCCGCGGTGCAGTACAGGTCGCGATCGGCGCAGGACGCGGCCGCACTGGCCGAAGAGCTGACGGCGCGCCTCGACGCCGACCTCGCCCGCGGCTATACGACGCACGGACCGCACCGCGACGATCTCGCACTGTCTCGCGACGGCCGCGACCTGCGAGCGTTCGGCTCACAGGGCGAGCAGCGCCTCGCCCTGCTCGCATTGCTCCTCGCCGAGCGAGACGCCCTCGCCGCGGAGCGCTCGCGGCCGCCACTGCTCCTCCTCGACGACGTGATGAGCGAGCTCGACACCGAGCGCCGCGCGCGGCTGGCGGATGAGCTGCGCCGCGACGGCCAGGCGGTGGTCACCGCGACCGAAGCCGACGCCGTTCCGGGCTGGGAGATCGAGGGCGTGACGAAGATTGCGGTGCCGTGAGGCGGCGCGCTCCGCGACGGCTGTCGATGGCGCTCGAAGCCGTAACGGCGGAGTTTGAACCGCCGACCAGCCTGGCGCCGGTGCAGGCGGCCTGGGCGGCGGTCGTCGGGCCGGTCGTCGCCGCTCACGCCACTCCCGTGGGGGAGCGTGCCGGGGTGCTCGAGGTCGTCTGCGACGAGTCGGTTTGGGCCGCCGAGCTCGAACTGATGGGCCCCGATCTGGTGGCGCGCCTGCAGGCCGCGGTGGGCACGCACGAGATCACCTCGCTGCGCTGCCGCACGGGCTCCGTTTGAGGCCCTTAAACCTCCTAAATAGCAGGGATTTTGGGCCCTCCGAGAGGGTTGGTATGACACCCCCCTGTGCTATTGTTCTGTATACGCAATTACCGCGCCCCGGGGCGGCTTCGCAACAGTCGCCGGCCGGGGCTTTGCCACGTATTTGAGGACCTTTGCCTGACCGCAAGAAGCGAACTGCAGCCGACTACGACGCGCAGGACATAACCGTTCTCGAGGGCCTGGAGGCCGTCCGGATCAGGCCCGGCATGTACATCGGCTCGACCGGCGAGCGCGGACTACACCACCTGGTCTATGAGGTCGTCGACAACGCCGTCGACGAGGCGCTCGCGGGCTTCTGCAGCGCGGTCACGATCACGATCCACTCCGATAACTCGGTCACCGTCGACGACGATGGCCGCGGCATCCCGGTCGCGAACATGGAGAAGGAGGGGCGCCCGGCCGTCGAGGTCGTGCTCACGGTCCTGCACTCCGGCGGCAAGTTCGGCGCCGGAGAGGGCTACAAGGTCTCCGGCGGCCTGCACGGCGTCGGCCTGTCGGTCGTCAACGCGCTGTCGGAGCGCCTGGAGATCGAAATCCGCCGCGACGGGCAGCATTGGACGCAGAGCTACGAGCGGGGCGCGCCGCAGGGCGACCTCGCGCAGGGCGCCGCTCTCGCCAAGGGCGCGCCGACCGGGACGACGATCACCTTCTTGCCCGACGCGGAGATCTTCGAGGCGGTTGAGTTCAGCGCGCGCACGCTCGAGGAGCGCTTGCGCGAGACGGCCTTCCTCACGCGCGGACTGCGCATCTCGCTGATCGACGAGCGGGGCATCGGGTCGCAGGTCGAGTTCTGCTACCAGGGCGGAATCGAGGATTTCGTCGGCTTCCTGAACGAGAACAAGGAGCCCGTCGGGCGCAAGATCATCTACTTCTCGGGCGAGAGCGATGAGGGCGCGGTCGAGGTCGCGATGCAGTGGAACTCCTCCTACCAGGAGTCGATCTTCTCCTTCGCCAACAACATCAACACGCACGAGGGCGGCAGTCACCTGACTGGCTTCCGCTCGGCGCTGACGCGGACCGTGAACCGCTACGCCAAGGATCACGGAATGTTGCGCGAGAACGAGGACAACCTCGCCGGGGAGGACGTCCGCGAAGGCCTCACCGCGGTCATCTCGGCGAAGTTGCGCGACCCGCAGTTCGAGGGGCAGACGAAGACGAAGCTCGGCAATCCCGGCATGGCCGGGTTCGTCGAGACGATCGTCAACGCGGGTCTCGCCGAGTTCCTCGAGGAGAACCCCGGCGACGCGCGGGCCGTGATCACCAAGTCCGTCCAGGCGGCGCGCGCTCGCGAGGCGGCGCGCAAGGCGCGCGACCTAACGCGGCGCAAGTCGGCGCTCGAGAACACGCACCTGCCCGGCAAGCTCGCCGACTGCTCGGTCAAGGACCCGGCACTGGCCGAGCTGTTCGTGGTCGAGGGCGACTCGGCCGGTGGCTCGGCGAAGCAGGGCCGCGACCGCAACACACAGGCGGTGCTGCCGCTGCGCGGCAAGATCCTCAACGTCGAGAAGAGCCGCATCGACCGGGTGCTCGCCAACACCGAGATCCAGGCGCTGGTGACCGCGATCGGCGCCGGCGTGCGCGACGAGTTCAACCTCGACAACGCCCGCTACCACAAGATCATCATCATGTGCGACGCCGACGTCGACGGCGCCCACATCCGCACGCTGATCCTGACGCTGCTGTTCCGCGAGATGCCGGAGCTGATCGAGGCCGGCTACGTCTACATCGCCAAGCCGCCCCTCTACAAGCTCAAGCAGGGCCGCCGCGAGCGCTACATCGAGAGCGAGGGCGAGCTCGAGGAGATCCTGCTGCTCGACAAGCTCGAGCGCTTCGAGCTCACCGACCGCAAGGGCGCGAGCTGGAAGCTGACCGAGGCTCGCTGGCAGCGCCTCGTCCGCCTGGTGCGCCAGTTCGAGTCGGCGGCGTCCTCGCTGCGCGCGCAGTACGGGATCGACACGGTCCGTTT
>DATGHN010000063.1:0-2658 GCA_035308005.1 Solirubrobacteraceae bacterium | reverse complement strand
AGGGCCTTCGTGTCGCTGCCGAGGGCGATCGGATAGCCGTGGCAGCGGTAGGTGGTGAGCACCTGGTCGCCGTCGCGCAGCGCGGCGATCGAGCCGACGATCGACGCCTCGGCGCCATCGGCCAGGTGGGTGTGCCCGCGGATCGCTCCGGGGTGCTCCTCGAATGTGCCCTTCACGCGCTCCTCGAACTCGCGGATCCTCGTCATCTGCTCGAGAATCCAGCCGAGGCGGTCCTTGTCCAAGCCGTCGCCGCTCACCCGCCAGCTCCTTTCACGCGACACCGGCGCGCAGCTGCGCCGTCGTGGTTTCGTAAGCCCGGTCGAAGATCTGCTCGATCGGCAGGCTGCGCAAGTCCTCGGAGAGCACCTCGACGCCCCACGGCTCGGAGTAGCCGAGCTCGCGGCAGACCTTCACGTGCTCGGCGATCGGGAACTCGCCCTCGCCGGGGAGTCGGCGGCGGTTGATCACCTCGTCGAGTGAGTCCTCCATGTTCTCGTACTGGCCGTCGGAGAGCTCGACCCAGCCAAGCAGCTCGGGCGGCATCTGGCGCAGGTGCTCGGGCGTGATCCCGAGCTTGCCGAGATGCCAGGTGTCGACGGCGATCTTGCCGTTCGGGGCGCCGGCGCCTCCGACGACTTCGACGGCCGCCTCGAGCGTGCGCACGTTGACGTCGAAGGGCATGAACTCGTAGACGATCAGCGAGTCGTGCTGCTCGGCGGCGTCCGCGCAGAGCTCCGCGAAGCGCTCGGTGATCTGCGGCAACTCGCACGGCGTCCCGGGGATGTTGCCGACCTTGACGTGATGGGCGCCCAGCGTCGCCGCCGCCTCGAAGAGGAGCTTGCGACGGCGATCTGAGTCCTCGCGGCGCTCATCGCCTTTGTCGACGAACCAGTCCTGGAGGAACTCGAGCTCGATCTTGCCAAGGCCGTGGTCGTCGAGGATCTGGCGCATCTCGCCGAGCGTGCGGGTTTCGAGCACGTGCTCGAGGTCGGCGTGCCAGATCCCGATTCCTCTGAAGCCGGCGCGCTGCGCCTGCGCGCAGCGGTCGCGGAAGTCGAACAGCGACCACTCGCGCCCGGTGTGGACCTCGACCGGCCCCGACAGGGTCCAGTACAGGCCGACAACCTCGTCACCCATCTGCTCCGCTCCTCTCCGCGGCCGTCGATTCCAGCGGTGCCCTCGCGCGCGCCGGATGTGCGCGCTCTCGCCGTGCAGGCGCCCAGCTTACGTCGGCGTTCGCGCGCCTTCCTGCCTGCGAGCGCTGAACGTCTTGCGTATTTGTGCGGCCGCCCATGGGGTTGTGGACAGCCTATGCGACGTTGCCATAAGCTCGCGCACCGAGATGGGTCTGCGCACTCTCGACGCCGCCCAGGCCGAGGCGCTCGAGCGCCTCTGCGACGTGATCGTGCCCGGATCGGCCCGTGTCGGCCCCGCCGTCTACATCGACGCCCAGCTCGCCGCGATGCCCGACGCGGTGCGCAGCGGCGTGATCGCCGCGATCGAGCGACTCGGCGAGAGCGCCCACGGCGGCGCCGAGGCGCTCGCCGAGCACGCGCCGACGCCGGACTTCCTGATGCTGCGCGCGATGGCCGTTGAGGCCTTCTACAGCGATTTCATCGCGCCCGGTCGCGATGTGACGCGAGCCTGGGACGAGATCGACTTCCATCCCCCCGCAGCGGCGGCACTGCACAAGGACTGGTCGTATCTGGGGATCGAGGGCTGATGGCGGAGGAGCGCTACGAGGTTGTCGTGGTCGGGTCCGGCGCCGGCGGCGGAGTCGTCGCCGGCGAGCTCGCCGCGCGCGGGCGCTCGGTGCTCCTGCTCGAGCTCGGCCCGCACCGCACGGCGATCGACTTCCAGCGCTGGGAGTCAAAGGCCGCTCACGACCTGTGGTGGCCGATCCGCTTCGCGATGCCGGCCGGCGATTGGGGGCACGGACCGGTCGCGCTGATCGGCGGTCGCTGCGTCGGCGGCTCGACGACCATCAACACGAAGGTCGCGATGCGCGCGATCGACTCAGACATCGCGAAGTGGCACGAGGCAAGCGGCCTGCTCGGCGACTCCGGTCAGCCGTTCGCGGTGGCCGACCTCGATCCCTGGTACGAGCACGTCGAGCGCTATCTCGGCGTGCGCACGCGCGATGACTGGTCAGACAGCGTGCGCACCGTCGAGCGCGGGTTCAAGGCGCTCGGCGGGCGGCT
Source organism: Solirubrobacteraceae bacterium (assembly GCA_035308005.1). GTDB lineage: Bacteria > Actinomycetota > Thermoleophilia > Solirubrobacterales > Solirubrobacteraceae > Palsa-513. The sequence continues at coordinate 457 of DATGHN010000063.1, read as the reverse complement.
CGAGTCGGTTGAGTCCTACACCGACCACAACTGCACTCGGATCGGCTCCTGCCTCCAGGGCTGCCCCACCAACGGTGGCAAATCGACCGAGAACACCTACATCTCCCGCTCGCTCGCCGACCGCTCGCTCGTGCTGCGGGCGGAGGCGCACGTTGAGCGCGTGCTGATCGAAGACACCCCCGAGGGAGCACAGGCGACGGGCGTCGAGTACAGCGACGCGACAGGGCGCCACCGCGTGAGCGCGGGCGCCGTCGTCGTGGCCGCCGGAACGCTCAACACACCCGGCCTGCTCGCCCGATCGGGGCTCGATGACCCGCTGATCGGGCGCAACCTCGGCTTTCACCCGGCGCGACTTGTGTTCGGCCGCTTCGCGCAACCGCAGGACGCCCATGTCGTCTACCCGATCACGACCCACTACGCCGACCGCCGGCGCGACGCAGACGGCGGCTTCGTCATC
>DATGHN010000062.1:0-2055 GCA_035308005.1 Solirubrobacteraceae bacterium | reverse complement strand
TTTGCGACACGAGAGCTGGGCGAGGAGCTGCGGGGCCTACCGGACCTAGGAGGTTGGTGTTTTTCGGGTTGTGGGGTCCGGATGCGTCCGACTCTCAAGGCATGCTTGAGGGTATGAGCCTTGGACTGACTCCCATGCAGGCGGACGTGTTTACGACGACGGGCTTTTGCGAGTCGCGGGTGTCGCGTGACTCGATCTACGGGTTGTTGCATCGCGAGTGCTTCCGGCTGTTCCCGGATGAGATGTTCGCTGACCTGTTCGCCGATTCGGGCCGTAACTGCGTGCCGCCGATGATCGTGGCGGTCGTGATGGTGTTGCAGCGAATCGAGGGCTGCTCTGATCGCGAGGCGGTCGACCGGTTTGCGTTTGACGCGCGGTGGAAGTACGCGGCGGGTGGCTTGTCGTTCGACTATCCGTCGTTCGTGCACACGGTGCTGGTTGATATGCGCGCCCGGCTTGCGGGCTCGGAGCGTCCGGGGCGGATCTTCGAGGTGGTGCTGGAGATGGCGAAGCAGGCGGGGTTGGTCGGCCGGCGGCGGGTGTTGGATTCGACGGCGTTGTATGACGCGGTCGCGACGATGGACACGGTCACGCTGATCCGCTCGGCGATCCGCGGGCTGCTCGGGGCGTGTGAGGGGGTGCTGGAGGACGAGTTGCGTGGTCTGCTCGCTCGCGATGACGACTACCGGACGGCGGGGAAGCCGGTCTGTGATTACGAGGACCGCCAAGCGCGGGAGGAGCTGATCGACGCGCTCGCGAAGGACGCCCGTGCGCTGCTTGGGGCGTTGGACGGCCGCGAGCTGTCGGCTGGGGTGTCGCAGGCAGCGGCGTTGCTCGCGACCGTTGTCGGCCAGGATCTCGATGAGGGCGCGGATGGCGTGTTCCGGGTCGCGCGGCGGGTCGCGAAGGACCGGGTGATCTCGACCGTCGATCCTGACGCCCGGCACGGCCACAAGACGAGCGCCCGGGGGTTTGACGGCTATAAGGGGCATGCCGCGGTCGATCCGGACAGCGAGTTGATCACCGCGACGACGGTCACCGCGGGGAACGTCGGCGATGGGCAGGCGGTCGAGGCGTTGCTCGCTTCAGAGCTCGCGGTGCCGGACGCGACCGATCCGCCCGAGGAGGGGTCGCCGGCCCGACCCGGGGAGCTGCTCTCGGTCTACGGCGATTCCGCCTACGGCGCCGGGAGTGTCCTGGACACGCTCGAGCAAGCGGACGTGGAGATCATGTGCAAGGTCCAGCCGCCGAACGCGCCCGCCGGCCGCTACGCGAAGGACGCGTTCGGGATCGACCTGACCGCGGGCACCGTCACCTGCCCCGCTGGTCAGATCGCGGAGCTGCGACCGATCAAGAACGGGCACATCGCCCACTTCGGCCACGCGTGCCAGGGATGCCCGCTCGCCGACCGGTGCACGACGTCGGCTGAGGGGCGGTCGATCCACGTTGGGCTCTACGAACAGCAGCTCACCCGCGCCCGCGCCCGCCAGACCGACCCGGCGTGGAAGGCCGACTACACAGCGACCCGCCCGAAAGTCGAACGGAAGATCAGCCATCTGATGCGACGCCGACACGGCGGCCGCCGCGCTCGTGTCCGCGGCCACACCAAAGTCGATGCTGATTTCAATCTGCTGGCTGCAGCGGTGAACCTCGCGCGACTCGCGACGCTCAGTGTCACCCACCACACCGAAGGCTGGGCGGCGAGTACCGCCTGACACCCCCACGAAGGCCTCACACCCCTCACCGCCGCTCAGCGCCTGCCACGACCCGACACGCGCGGCCGTCCCGGCCCCAAAACGATCGCCATCACCGCGAGCCGCCCACCCCGGCCGCCCACCGCGCCCCCCAACCCCCGCAGAACACCGATCTACACCAACCTCCTAGGCCGGCACCTGCTCCTTGAACGGATCTCGGCTGCGCTCGGCGCCGCCGGATCGCATCAGGGTGACGATCTCGTCAGCCGAGCGCGCGTGGCAGAAGTTGCCGTCGAGGTAGTCGATCGAGTTCTCGTGGCCGATCGCGCTCATCGCCGCGCAGGCGTCCTCGGCCATCAGC
>DATGHN010000061.1:0-23607 GCA_035308005.1 Solirubrobacteraceae bacterium | reverse complement strand
CGACGCCGCCGCCGTGACGATCAGCGCGACGCACTCCTGCACGCCGAAACGGGTGGCGTTGATCGTGAGGTCGTAGAGCGAGGGGTCGGCGATGTCGCGACCGTAGAGGCGGCGGACCCACGTCGCACGCGCGCCGTCGAGGCGGATCGTCTCGCCGTTGAGCATCGAGTTCTCGGCGATGTGAAGGACCAGCGCGGCGTACTCGTCGGGATGGCCGAGTCGCGCCGGGAACGGCACCGACGCGCCGAGCGACTCGCGCGCCGGCTCCGGGAGCCCGGCGAGCATCGGCGTGTCGAAGATCCCGGGGGCGATCGATACGACCCGGATTCCGCTGCGTGCGAACTCGCGAGCCAGCGGTAGCGTCATCGCGGCGACGCCGCCCTTCGAGGCCGAATACGCGGCCTGCCCGATCTGCCCGTCGAACGCCGCGACCGATGCGGTGCAGACCACGACACCGCGCTCGCCGCCCGCGTCCGGCTCGCCCTCGGCCATCGCCGCGGCCGCGAGACGCGTCATGTTGAAAGTGCCGGCGAGGTTGACCGCCAGCACGCTCAGGAAGGTGTCGAGTTCGTGAACCCCGTCGCGCCCGAGGACGCGCTGGGACACGGCGATGCCGGCGCAGTTGACCAGCCCGCGCAGCGCACCAAAGCGCTCGACCGCCGCCTGCACGCAGCGCTCCGCATCCTCTGCCGAGGTCACGTCGGTGGTGAGGAAGGCGCCGCCGAGCTCCGCCGCGAGCGCCTCGCCGCGCTTCGTGTCGCGATCGGCGATCAGCAGCTGTGCCCCTGCCGAGGCGAGGGCGCGCGCGGTGGCCGCTCCGAGGCCGGATGCGGCGCCCGTGACGATGAAGGGAGCGCCCTCGACTCTCATAGGGGCGTGCGATCGAGCGAGACGAGTCCGGTTGATGCGATCGTGCGTCCGGCGTCATCGATGCCGTGAAGGGCGAGCGCCGTGACCGCCGGCGACAGTCGCAACGCCGTCTCGAAGCCCGCGCGCGGGACGGCCCCGATCGCCGACAGAGTGCTCGGGCTGGTGCCCGTCATCGCGACCCAGTGGGAGACGCGCGTGTCGCCGTTCCAGCTGACGTAGGCGGTGGTCCCGCGCGGCGTCCGCTCGGTGGCCAGCGCCGGAGCGCCGGCCCCAAGACCAGACCACGGGACGCGGTAGGCGCGGTATGAGACGTAGTAGGTGCCGAGCTGGGCATCGAAGATCAGCTCGCCGTCGGGTGAGAACTCGGAGATGTACGGCTGCGCGCCCCAGCCGACCAGGACGTTGCCGCTGGGAAGGACCTGGACGTTGCCCTGGCTGGTCGCAAACGTCGGACTGCTCCGCGTGTAGGCGCGTTTGAGCGTGACTCGGCGAGCGGACTCGTCGACCGCGAGCGAGACCGCCCGCGAGACCCGCTGCCCGTTGTCGAAGAGGGTGATCGTGCCGTCCGGCTGGCGGCGGGCGTCGTGCTGCCATGCGAACACGGCGGCAGGATCGATCGCAAAGTCGCTGTGCTTGCCGCCGAGACGCCACATGATCGCTCCGCTGCGGCGGTCGAGCTTGTAGATCGTGTGGGTGTTGCGTGAGGAGACGAGCAGGTTGCCATCCGTGTCGACGCCGATCGAATTGAGGTGGACGTAGTCCCAGTCGGCCGAGAGCGGCCAGTAGGACTCCTCGATCGGAATGTGGTCGAGGCTGTGCCATTCGAGCAGGACACGGCCGCTGGGAATGTCGATCTCCTGGAACATCGCGTCCTGGATCGTCCCGTGCGCCGAGCCGCGGACCGCGCGCAGGTCGCGCTCGGTGATGGCGTATGTCGTGAGCAGTGCGGTTCCGCGGCTGGTGATGAGGAACTCGTGCAGGTCGCCGGCCTGGCGGTTTCCTGCGTTGACGGTGGCGAGCGGTTTGTAGGAGGCGTCGGCGATCACGTAGTGGCCGACGCCGTGGCCGAGCGTGATCACTCCCTGCCACCACGTGAGCGCGGGTTCACCGCGATAGGTCTGCACGCGGAAGTCGGTCGTCACGAGGCCCGGCAGCGGTTGCTCCCAGACCGGCTCGCCCGTGTTGTCGACGATGACGGCGCCGGCCTGAGCATTGTGGGGGGCGTTGTAGGGGGCGACGAAGATCAGCCCGTCTGAGACGCCGGGCTCGAGCGTAGTCACCCGCGGCGCGGGTATCTGCAGGTCGGGTCGCGTCCGGTAGTTCGGCAGCAGCGGCGCCTCGGCGGGCGCCACGAGACCTGAGAGCCGCGAGGCGACCCGATCGCCTGCGCTCGCGACCGCCATGGCAGCCGCGCCCGCGCCACCGGCGAGCAGAAGCCCACGCCGCGTGAGCCCCGGATCTGCAGCGTGCGCCGACACGCAAAAAACTCTAGTCCCCGCGGAGGAACCGGTTTGTTAGCGTCGCGGTCGTGGCCCCGCGGATTGCGACGATCGGTGTGTACGGCTTCACCGGCGAATCGTTCATCGGCGCGCTGCGCGAAGCGCGCGCGGTGCTCGTTCTCGATGTCCGTCAGCGCCGAGGCGTGCGGGGCAGCGAGTACTCGTGGGCGAACTCGCAACGGCTGCAGGCGCTCCTCGCCGACGCGCGGATCGGCTACCGCCACCTCACGGAGCTCGCACCAACGACGGAGCTTCGTCAGCTGCAGTACCGCGAGGACGACCGCCTCGGAGTCGGCAAGCGCTCGCGCGCCGTGCTCGCCGAGGAATACGCTCGCCGCTACAGCACCGAGATCCTTGATCGCGCCGATCTGGACGCGATCAAGGCCGAGCTCCCGGGCGGCCTGTCGGTACTGCTGTGCGTCGAGCGCGATCCGGCCGCCTGCCATCGCTCGCTGATCGCTGAGCGCCTGGTGGGCGCCGGAGCGACGCACCTGCTTCCCGGCTAGTCGAGCTCGTATCGGTAGACGTTGGTCTCGCGGCGCTTGAAACCGAGGCGCGCATAAAGGCGATTTGCGGCGTCGCGGTCCGGTCGCGAGGTCAGATCAACGGTTCGCGCCCCCTCGCCGCGGGCGAGATCGAGGGCTCGCTGAGTGAGCGCCGCCGCGATCCCGCGGCCGCGTGCGCTCTCATCGACGACGACATCCTCGATCCAGGCGCGCGTTCCGGTCGGAATCGGGAAGAGAGCTAGCGTGAGCATGCCGATTACCGTCCCGGCCTCGTCGCGCGCGACCAACAACCGCACCGCAGGCGAGCGCAGCAATCGCTCGAGCGCCGCGGCGTCCAGTGGTGCGGCGGAGCGCGACAGCTGGGGTAGCAGCGTCGCGACCGCGGCGAGGAGTTCCTCGGTCAGCGACTGCGCCGCCTCGATGCGCACAGCGTCCACGAGCCCACTCTTCCACGCGAAGGCGCGGCGCGCGAGCCGGTCGGCGGGTGTCTGAGGGCCTCGGCCTTGCGCTTTCGCTGCTGCTCCTCGGCGCAACGCTGACCGCGGCGGCCTGGAGTGGCCGGCGGCGCCTGGAGCCGCTCGTGGCGAGCGTCGGCGCTCTGGCGCTGCTTGCGACGGGCGTGATCGGCGCGGACAGGGCGGGCAACGCGCTGAGCAGTCTCGCGCCGACCGTTGGCTTCCTCGCCGCTCTGCTTGTGATCGCTGACGGTGCGCGCCGCGAGGGCGTCTTTGAAGCACTGGGCTCGCTGATGGAGCGCGCCGCGCGCGGCAGCCCGCTTCGCTTGCTTCGAGGTGTGATCGCCGCGGCCACGGGTGTGACGGTCCTGCTCGGGCTCGACGCGACGGCGATTCTGCTCACGCCCGTCGTGCTGCTGACGGCCGCGAGGCTGGGCGCCGACCAACGCCCGCATGCCTACGCCACCGGGCATCTCGCGAACTCGGCTTCGCTGTTGTTGCCGATTTCGAACCTCACCAATCTGCTCGCCTTCCACGCGAGCCGGCTCTCGTTCGCGCGCTTCGCGGCGCTGATGGCGTTGCCGACGGTGGCCGTGGTCGCCATCGAATGGATCGTGATGCGACGCTGGTTCGCCGCCGAGCTCGATCGCCCCCCTCGCCTCGAGAGCGCCCCGCGCGTCCCGATGCCGCGTGCCGCGCTGGCGCTGCTGGCCGCAACGCTCATCGGATTCATGCTGTCGTCGCTGGCGGCTGTTGCCGCGATCTGGGTGGCGCTCGCGGGGGCCGTGGCGTTCAGCGCTCTCGGCGCGAGTCGCCGCGGCGTGCGGGCCTTGGCCACCGCGCGCGCCGCCGAGCCCGGTTTCCTGCTGTTCGTCCTTGCGCTCGGCGTGATCGTTGCGGCGGCCGGCCACGACGGCCTCGGATCCGTTGTCCGCACCCTGCTCCCCACCGACGGCTCGCTTGGCGACCTCCTCGGCGTTGCAGCGGTCGCGGCGTTGCTCGCGAACCTCGTCAACAACCTGCCCGCGACGTTGCTTTTGGTCGGCCCGCTCGCGGCGTCGCACGGCGCCCTCCTTGCGGTTCTGATCGGTGTCAACGTCGGCCCGAACCTGACCTATGCCGGTTCGCTGGCAACGCTTCTTTGGCGGCGGGTCCTGCACGCGGACGGGATGGAGGTGTCGCTGCGCGAGTTCACGGCGCTCGGGCTCGCGACAGTGCCCGCCGCGCTCACATCGGCAACGGTGCTGCTGTGGCTGGCGCTTCGCATCTGACGCTACCCTGCGCGCATGGACGATCGAGTCAACCTCGCTGAGAAGCTCGCTCTGCTCGAGGGTCCCTACGAGCCGGGCATCGTCGCCTACATCAACGATTACAAGGTCGCCGTAGTGAAGGTCGCGGGCGAGTTCATCTGGCACAGCCACGCCGACACCGACGACTTCTTCCTGGTGCTCGGCGGCAGGCTGACGATCGAGCTGCGTGACCGCGACGTCGAGCTCGGTCCTGGCGAGCTGTTCGTGGTGCCGCGCGGCGTGGAGCATTGCCCGAAATCCGCTGAGGGGGCCGAGGTTCTTTTGATTGAGCCGCGCGGCACGCTCAACACCGGTGATGCCGGCGGCGAGATGACGCGCGGCGAGCGAGAGGTCTAGGGCGAGGCGACAAGCACGACGAGGTCGCGCGGTCCGTGCACGCCCTCGACGCGCCGCAGTTCGATGTCTGACGTCGCCGAAGGTCCTGAGATGAACGTGATCGGCCGCGTTCGCGCGCCGGCGATGGCGGCGATCGCCTGCGGCAGCAGCTCGACGATCTGCTGCTCGCCGACGACGCAGACGTGCAGGTCGGGTATCAGCGTGAGTGCTCGCCGACCCTCCGCCGGGGCCCCCGAGAGGATGATCGTCCCGGTCTGGGCGACGGCCATCGTTGCGCCCGTCAGGACTCCGTCGGTCGCATCGAGCTCAGCGTGGCCCAGCGCCGTGTCCTCGATCAGCTCGACGCCGCCCGGCCGCCAGTCGGCCGGGAGGTCCGGCGGGATGCAGATGCGACGGGCGGCTCGGTTCTCGAGTGTCTGGTCGATCGTCGCCCGCACCTCAGACGCGCCGATTCGGCGCACCTGCGCGCGGTAGTCGCCCGCGCGTTGGCAGAACAGCTCGACGAGCGCCTCGCCCGAAAGCGAGCCGCTCCGCCGATAGGTCCGAACGAACGGGACGTCGCCGGCGTCGCCGACCGCGGCTCGGACCCGGCTGAGAATCGCCTCGCGCGCGTCGCTCACGGCCGACGCCCCCACCACTCGCGAAAGGTTTGGCGGGCAAGCGGTCGTAGATCGCGCGTACGCGTCCACGCGTCAAGCGGCGGCGGGAGCCGGCGGATTAGACCGCGCCGTGCGAGCGGGCGCTGCAGCACCCGCCCCAATCGCGTCGCGGCGAGGAACCGCCTGCGGTCTCCGAACGTCCACGCGAGCGTCTCCATCACGGCTCGCTCGCCGGGATGCCCGCCGGCGCCGACCGCCTTTGCTCGTAGGTGCAGGAGCACCTTCGGGATATCGATCTTGACCGGGCAGACCTCGTAGCAGGCGCCACAGAGGCTCGACGCAAACGGCAGCGTCGGCGCCTTCTCGATGCCGATCAGCTGGGGTGTCAGGATCGCGCCGATCGGGCCCGGATAGACCGAGCCGTAGGCGTGGCCGCCGGTGCGCGAATAGACGGGGCAGACGTTGAGACAGGCGCTACAGCGGATGCAGTGAAGAGCAGCGCGTCCGACCTCGTCGGCGAGAACCCGCGTACGGCCGTTGTCGAGCAGGACCACGTGGAGCTCCTGCGGCCCGTCGCCCGCCGTCACGCCGGTCCACAGCGAGGTGTAGGGGTTCATCCGCTCGCCGGTCGATGACCTCGGCAGCAGCTGGAGGTAGACCTCGAGGTCGCCGAACGTCGGGATCAGCTTCTCGATCCCGACGACGGACACGAGCACCGGTGGCAGGGTCGTGCACATCCGGCCGTTGCCCTCCGACTCGACGACGCAGATGGCGCCCGTCTCGGCGATCGCGAAGTTGGCGCCACTGACGCCCATCCGAGCGCGCAGGAAGCGTTTGCGAAGGAACCGTCGCGAGGCTTCGGCAAGCTGGGCGGGGTCGTCTTCGAGCGTCTCATCGGCGATCGTGCGGCGGAACAGGTCGCGGATCTCGGTGCGGTTGCGATGGATCGCCGGAACAAGGATGTGCGAAGACCAATCGCCGTCCAGCTGGAGGATCAGTTCGGCGAAGTCGGTCTCGAGGGCGCTGACCCCTCCCGCCTGGAGTGCCGCCGTCAGCTCGATCTCGTCGGTCGTCAGCGACTTGACCTTGAGGACCTCCTCGACGTCGTGCGAGCGAGCGATCCGAAGGACGATCTCGTTTGCTTCGGCGGCATCCGATGCCCAGTGGACGGTCGCGCCGGCGCGGGTGGCTGCAGCCTCGAACTGGATCAGGTAGCGCTCGAGGTTCGCGAGGACATCGGCTTTGATCGCCCGCCCGGCTTCGCGCAGCTCCTCCCAATCCCCGACCTCCGCGACCGCCACGGCGCGCTTGGCCCGAATGGTGTCGGTCGCCGCGCGCAGATTGGCGCGCAGCACCGGGTCAGCCAGCGCATCGCGCGCCTCCTGGGGAAAGGGCCTCGTCACTCGGTCGCCAGGATCTCGGCGAGGTGAAGCGTCCGCACCGGCGAGCCCTCGCGCGACAGCCGACCACCGATCTGAAGCAGGCACGAGCTGTCGACGGCGGTGACCACGCTCGCGCCGCTCGCCTCGATCGCGGTGCACTTGTCGACCACCATCGCGGTCGAGGTGTCGGCGTTCTTCAGCGCGAAGGTCCCGCCGAACCCGCAGCACTCGCTCGCATCGGCGAGGTCCACAAGCTCGAGGCCTTCGACCGCACCGAGCAGGCGCAGCGGCGCATCGCCGACGCGCGTGACGCGCAGCGAATGGCAGGTCGGGTGGTAGGCGACCCGGTGTGGGAAGGACGCGCCTACGTCGGTGACCGCCAGCTTCTCGACAAGGAGCTCCGACAGCTCGAACAGTCGCCCCGCAAGCGACGGGTCGTGCTCGCGCATCGTGCCCACGCACGACGAGGACGGCGAGACGATCACCTCGCAATCGCCGAAGATCTCGCCGAAGCGGCGCGCGAGCCGCTCGCCCTCGGAGCGGTATCCGCTGTTGAAATGCATCTGGCCGCAGCACGTCTGTTCGGCTGGGAAGACGATCTCGTGGCCGAGGCGTTCGAGGACGGCCGTCGTGGCGCGACCGACCTCGGGACGGACTGCGTCACCGATACACGTGATGAAGAGCGCGATGCGCACGGGCGGGCGCTCAGCGGATCGCGGCGGCGGTGTGAGCGTGCCGTGAAGTCACAGCGCGCGAGTCTAGTCGCGGGGCGTCGCTGCTCCGCGTGCGGCGGCCTTGCGATCCGTCGCCCTCGCTAGGCGATCGGTGCGCGAGCGACGGGGAGCATGTCGGTCTCGACGCGCCTGTGGGAAGCTTGCCCCCGCGCATGAGCGATCGAAGCGGCCTATTCCTCGACGTGTCCGTCCCGGCCAGCTACGACCGCCTGCTGGCGCCCTACATCTTCACGCCGTGGGCGCGCGATCTGGTTCGCCGCGCCGATCTGAAGGCTGGCTCGACCGTGCTCGACGTGGCGTGCGGACCCGGTGCGGTCGCGGTCGTCGCCGCGGCCGCCGTCGGGCCATCGGGCCGCGTCGTCGGGTGTGATGTCAGCCCGACGATGCTCGCGCAGGCGGCGAGCCGGCCGCCGCAGGAGGGGTCGGCGCCGATCGACTACCGCGAATGCGCGGCGGGTGAGCTCGACGCTCCCGACGGCGCCTTCGACGCGGTGCTCTGCCAACAGGGACTGCAGTTCTTCCCGGACCGCGGCGCCGCGCTTGCCGAGATGCGGCGGGTGCTCGTCGACGGCGGCGTCGCGCTGCTCTCGACATGGGCCTCCGAGCGCGAGCTCGGGCTGTTTGGGGCGATCTCCGAGGCGGCTCGCGACGGCGGGCTGCCCGAGCCCTTCCCTGGCGCCTTCGATCCGAGTGGCTTCGCCGTCAGCGCCGCTGAGGCCGCGCGCGTGCTCGAGGCTGCCGGCTTCCGCGAGGTCACCGTCGAACTCGTGGAGCGCGAGTGCGTCTGGGATTCGCCCGAGGCGATCGCGGAGACGATCACCGGCACCCCCTATGGGCCGCTCTTCGCGGCGGCCGACGAGGCGACGCGGCTGCGCATCAAGGAGCTGATCCTCGCTGGCGTCGGCGCTCCCGACAGCGGAGAGGTGCGGATCGCCACGGCGAGCCAGGTCGCCCGTGGTGTGCGTTAGCCGCCGACGCTGATCGGCGCCGAGGTGGCGAGGACGCGGCCCGCGGCGTTGCGCGCGGCCACCGCGACGTATCCGGCGGCGGCGACGTGGAGAGTCGTCTCGAAGCCCGTCGCGGGCGCGGTTTCGACAGCGGTGAGCGACGCGGCGCCGCCCCCGGCGAGCACCTCCCACGACGCGACGCCGGTCGCTCCGTTCCAGCTCGCCTCAACGTCCATCCCGGTGGCGGTGAGCTGTGCCGCGACCGCCGGGGGGGTGTCGGGACTTCCGCTCCACGGCGCCAGGTAGGTGCGGTAGTTCTCGACGAAGGGACCAAGCGTTCCGTCAAGCAGCACATGCCCCGAGTCGTCGAACTCGGTGAAGTTGGGGATACCGCCGTAACCGACGAGCCAATCGTCGCCGGGGAGGCGGTCGAAGTTGCCCTGGCTCTCCGTCTGGAGCTTGATCGTCGGATTCGCGAAGCGCTTCACGAGGCTGACGTGGCGATCTGCGAGGTCAAGCTGAAGGAGCAGTCCCCGCGACGGCGTGTCGTGCGTGACCACGTAGCCGTCGTCGAAGAGCGCGACGCGGCCGCCGGGCTGCCACGTCGCGTCGTGCTGGAAGTCAAATGCGGTGCCCGGCCCCTGCGTGAATGACGAGTGGCGCCCGCCGAGCTCCCAGATGAGCAGGCCCGTCGCGCGCGATACGTCCCAGACGGCGGAGGTGCTGCGCGATGAGAGCAGCAGCTGTCCGCGGCTACCCGGGTCGATCGAGTTGATGTGCACGTAGTCCCAGGGGTGGTGGCTGGTGTGGGGCATCTGCGTGTAGGCGTCGGTGAGCGGAATGTGGCCGAGCGCGTGCCACTCCCACATCACGAGGCCCGTCTTGATGTCGATCTCCTGCACGACTGAATCGGTGACGATCGCGTGGCGAGGGCCGCCGAGTCGGTGGAGGTTCGTCTCGACTGGGTCGAAGGAGTCAATCCAGGCCGTTTCGTCTGGCTCCAGGAGGAACTCGTGGAGGTCCGCGCTGTAGCCGTTGCCGGCGCGGACGACCGCGAGCCGGCGATAGTCCGAGCTGTAGATCTCATCGACCCCGGCGTGTCCGAAGCCGAGTGCGAGGATTCGTCCCTGCCACCAGGTCAAGACGTTCCGGCCGCCGAATCGCTGCGGGCGAAAGTTGGTCGCGAACTCGCCGCGCGGCAGTGGGTGAAACCAGATGAGATTGCCGCGCTGGTCGGTGATCATCGGGCCCGGAGCGCCCGCTCCCTGGTAGGGCGCGAGGAAGAGGTCGCCCGGGCTCGCGCCGGCGCGGGCCGCGGTCGTGATGCGGACCGTCGAAGGCGTCAGCGCCGGCGCGGAGAGGTAATGCTGCACGTCGGCGGGGTTGCCGGCGTGCTCCGGGAACCCGGCTCCGCTGATAGGCGCCGGCGTCGCGATCGTGAACGTGGTGCTGGTCGTCGCCCGCCCGGCGCTGTCCTCGACGATGGCGCTCACTCGCACCGTCTCGCCCGCCTGGAAGGCCCGCTTCGGAAGGAAGCTCGCCCCTTCGTCCGTCGAGTACTCCTCGATCCGGCCAGCGTGGGAGCCGCTGCGCGAGCCGACGGCGTCAACACTCACAACGCGCGTTCCACGCGCAGTCAGGAAGCTGATCTGCGTCCGTGCGGAGGCGTCAGGCGTGCCGGGGAAAGGGGACACGGTCACAGCGGGAGTTGCCGGCGCGGCAGACGTCTTCGCCGCGACCGGCAGGAGTACGACAACGGCGGCCACGGCCAGCGCTAGCGATCTGCGGGTCGGCACGGCGGGAACCGTAGCGGCCGTCGACTGGGCCGGGCGCGATAGCGGCGACTCCTCAGCGGCTGACGTCGCCCGCGATCTGACCGATCCGCGAGCGAAGCCATGAGTGCGCGGAGTCAGAGTCGGCGCGGGGGTGCCACCAGAGCATCTCGACGAGGACCGGAAACTCGACGGGCGAGCGCAGGATCCTGATGTCGCCGGTCCGCCTCAGGTAGGCCTCGGCGCGCTTGGGGACGAGCGCGACCAGATCGGTCCCCTGCAGCAGAAAGGGCGCCAGCAGGAAGCTCTCGACGCTGACCTCGACTCGCCGGTCGATGCCGAGCCGCGCGAGGTGGCGATCGGGCAGAGCGACGGGCTGGCCCGGGCCTCCCATCGAGTACACGAGATGGCCCAGCGACATGTAGTCCGCGAGCGTCATCCGCCGCCCGACACGGCTGTTGCCCGCCCAGACGCAGCACTCCCAGCGGTCCTCCCACAGGCGCATCGCGTGCAGGTCGACGTCGCCCATGATCTCGGGCGGCTCGACGACGAGGTCGACCTCGCCGGCCCCGAGTGCGCGGCCGGCGTTTGCCAGGCGCGGCAGTACCTCGACGGTGAGGCCGGGCGCGTCCTGGGCAAGGGCGCGCACGAGCGGCCCGACGAGCATCAGGACGCTGTAGTCCGAGCAGCTGAGCCGAAACGTCCGCCGCTCCCTGGCCGGATCGAACGTGGTCGGCGTCTCGAGCGCCCCCCGGATCAGCGCCAGCGCCTCGCGCACGGGCTCGACGAGCGACTCCGCGCGCGTCGTCGGCACGAGCGCAGAGCCGCGGCGCACGAGCAGCGGGTCGTCGAAGAGGCGGCGCAGGCGCGCGAGCGCGTTGCTCATGCCGGGCTGGCTGAGGCCGACGCGCGCCGCGGCTCTCGTGACGCTGCGCTCGCTGAGGAGGGCGTCGAGGGCGACGAGGAGGTTCAAATCGATGCTTCCGAGCTCCATTGCTGTCATGAATGAAGCACATATCGAGATTCAGTTGCCAGATGACGCGCGCAACGCCTAGCGTGGGCCAATGGCGAGCGTGGAGGAGGTCCCGGTACTGATCGTCGGCGGCAGCCTCGTCGGCCTGACGACCGCGATGCTGCTCGGCCGCCACGGTGTTCACGCGCTGTCCGTCGAGCGCCACGCCGGCACCGCGATCCACCCCCGCGCCGGGCACTTTCAGCTGCGCACGCTCGAGATCCTGCGCGAGATGGGACTCGAGGAGCGGGTCCGCACGAAGTCGCTCGAGATGTACAGCGCCACCGGCGGGATCAACGCGATGGAGTCGCTCGCCGGCAAGGAGCTCGGTGTCTACGTCCAGGAGCTCAACGAGGGCGTCGGCGGATTCAGCCCGACCGTGCGCGTTTTCATCAACCAGGACGTCCTCGAGCCGATCATTCGCGACCGCGCGGCCGAGATGGGGGCGACCCTGCGCAACCGCGTCGAGGCAACGAACCTCGTCCAGGATGACGAAGGAGTCACGGCAACGCTGCGCGATCTCGACAGCGGCGAGGAGCGCACCGTCCGGACGAACTACGTCGTGGCATGCGACGGCAACCGAAGCCCCACGCGCGAAGCGCTCGGGATCGCCATGCAGGGCTACGGCGAGCTTTCGCGCAGCATCACGATCTACTTCCGCGCCGAGTGCGCCGACCTGATCAGCAACCGAAACCAGGGCGTCATCTACGTCCACAACCCGCAGCTGCGCGGCTTCTTCCGTCTCGATCGAGGCGGGGGCACGGGCTTTCTCGTCATCAACACCGTCGGCGAGGACGTCACCACGCCGGAGGCGATCGATGTCCAGAGCGGTCTGACCGACGAGCGCGCGCTCGAGCTGCTGCGGGCGGCGATCGGCGCCGACATCCCGATGGAGGTCGTCGACGTCGCCAACTGGCGCGCCGAGGCCAACTGCGCCGAGCGCTTCCGCGACGGCCGGGTGTTCCTCGCGGGCGACGCCGCACACGTGGTGCCGCCCAACGGCGGCTACGGCGGCAACACCGGCGTCGCCGACGCGCACAACCTCGCCTGGAAGCTCGCGGCTGTCGTTCGCGGCGAGGCGGGGCCGGCGCTCCTGGATAGCTACGACGCCGAGCGGCGCCCCGTCGGCGAATTGATCGTGCATCAGGCCTACACGCGTTACGCGACGCGCGTCGTGCCCGAGCGCGGCACCGACGATGTCGATCCCTTCATCCCTGACATCCAGCTCGAGATCGGCACGGTCGTGCGCTCGGCGGCGATCATCGGCGAGGGCGACGACGACGGGGCGCTGCACATGGATCCCGGCGAGATGCGCGGCCGTCCGGGCACGCGCGCGCCGCACGTCGGGCTCCCCGGCGGGCAGTCGACGCTCGACCTCTTCGGCCGCGAGTTCGTGCTCCTCCACGGCCCCGGCGCGCAGGCGCCCTCGGGTCTTGCGGCACACGGTTTGTCTGAGGACGCGCTCGATGCCTACGGCATCGGCGCGGCAGGAGGGGTCCTCGTGCGCCCCGACGGCATCGTCGCCTGGCGTTCGCGGGACGCCTTCGAGCCGCACACTGCCGAGGCGGCGCGCGAGACCGTCCTCTCGCGCTAGCCGCTCAGTAGGACTTCGGCATACCCAGCACGTGGTGGCCGAGGTAGGCGAGCACGAGGTTGTTCGAGACTGGGGCGATCGAGTACAGGCGCGTCTCGCGCAGCTTTCGCTCAACGTCGTACTCGCGCGCGAAGCCGTAGCCGCCGTGGGCGTCGAGGCACGCGTTCGCCGCTTGCCACGACGCCTCCGATGCGAGCAGCTTCGCGGTGTTTGCCTCCGCGCCGCACGGTTTGCCGGCATCGAAGAGCCAGGCGGCCTTGCTGCGCACGAGCGCTGCCGCTTCGATCGCGGCGTGGGCGCGTGCGAGCGGGAATTGGACGCCCTGATTGGCGCCGATCGGTCGTCCGAAGACGATGCGCTCCGATGCGTAGGCGGCGCCCTTGGCGGTGAACCAGCGTCCGTCGCCGACGCATTCGGAGGCGATCAGGATCCGCTCGGCGTTCATGCCGTCGAGGATGTAGCGGAATCCGCGGCCCTCCTCGCCGACCAGCGCGTCGGCGCCGATCGGCACGTCGTCGAAGAAGACCTCGGTCGTCGCGTGGTTGATCATCGTCTCGATCGGGCGGATCGTCAGGCGGTCTCCGGCGGCCCGGATGTCGATCAGGAACACCGACAGCCCGTCGGCGGGCTTCGCCGTCTCCTCGCGCGGCGTCGTCCGCGCAAGTACGAGCATCAGGTCGGAGTGAAGCGCGCGCGAGGTCCAGATCTTCTGCCCGCGAAGCACGTAGCCGCCGTCGACGCGCCGCGCAACGGTCTGGATCTGCGTGGTGTCGGAGCCCGCCGTCGGCTCGGTCACGGCGAAGGCCTGAAGGCGCAGTTCGCCGGCGGCGATGGCTGGCAGGTAGCGCGTCTTCTGATCGTCTGAGCCGTGGCGGAGCAAAGTGCCCATCGTGTACATCTGGGCGTGGCAGGCTGCCGAGCTACACCCGCTGGCGTTGATCTCCTCGAGGATCGCGCACGTCGCTTCGAGTTCGAGGCCCGCGCCGCCGTATTCCTCTGGGATCAGGGCCGCGAGCCAGCCGTGTTCGGTGAGCGCGGCGACGAACTCCTCCGGGTAGCCGTCGGGCTCGAGCTCTCGCCAGTACTCGCCGGGAAAGTCCGCGCACAGCGCGCGGACGGCTTCGCGGATCGAAGCGGTTTCGGCGGACTCCGAGAAGTTCATCACGCTGTCGCTCCGCTGCTGTCAACGATCGCGGTGCGCTTAGATCTGCGGCCCCCGTGAAGCACCGCGACGAACGCTAGCCCACCATGCCCTCCGAACAGCAGCCGGCGGAGTACGACTACATCGTCGTCGGCGCCGGTTCGGCCGGATGCGTCGTCGCCGCTCGGCTCGGTGAGGACCCCGGCGTCAAGGTGCTGCTGATCGACGCCGGGCCATCCGATGACGCGGCGGAGATCCACATGCCGATCGCCCTCGAACAGCTCTGGCAGAGCCGCTACGACTGGGGCTTCCTGAGCGAGCCCGAGCCCGGGCTCGACGGGCAGCGCTGCTACCTGCCCCGCGGACGGGTGCTCGGCGGCTCGAGCTCGTTGAACGCGATGCTCTACGTGCGCGGCCACCGCTCCGACTACGACGGGTGGGCCGCCCGCGGCCTGCCGGGCTGGAGCTATGCGGATGTGCTGCCGTACTTCAAGCGCTCCGAGGACAACGAGCGGGGCGCGAGCATCTATCACGGGGCGGGCGGGCCGCTGAGTGTCAGCGACGGGCGCTCGAGGCATCCGTACGCGGAGGCGATGATCGAAGCGGCGGCGTCGGCGGGCATCGAGCGCAACGACGACCACAACGGCAGACGCCAGGACGGCGTCGGCTGGTTTTAGGCAACCCAGCGAGATGGCCGTCGCTGCAGCGCCGCGGTCGCATTTCTCGCGGGCTGCGGAGTAAACGTCGAGGTCATCACGGACACGCACGTGGTCCGGGTCCTTTTCGAGGGAACCGCTGCCGTTGGCGTTGAGGTCCTGGGCGCCGAGGGTTCAAAGGCGATCCGGGCGCTGCGCGAGGTCGTGCTTTGCGCCGGGGCCTACCAGTCGCCGCAGCTGCTTCTCCTATCGGGGATCGGCCCGGGCGACGAGCTGCGCGCGTGCGGGATCGACGCGCTCGTCGAGCTCCCCGTCGGACAGAACCTCCACGACCACCCGGTCACAACGCTGATGTGGTTCGCTGAAGGCGAGAGCCTCGCCGCGGCGATGACGCCGGGCAACCTCGAGCTCTTCGAGCGCGAGGGCCGCGGGCCGCTGACCTCGACGCTCGTCGAAGCGGGGGCGTTTGTTCGCACGCGCGACGGCCTGCCGGCGCCCGACATCCAGCTTCACTTCTTTGCTGTGGCGCTTGCGGCGAACCACTTCGGCCCGCCGCCGGCCGGCCACGGCTTCACGATCGGCCCCACGCTTCTTCGCCCGGCAAGTCGCGGCTCGGTCACGCTGCGAAACGGCGTCCCGCACTCAAAACCGCGGATCGTGCACAACTACCTGACCACAGACGAGGACCGGCGAGCTCTGACCGACGGGGTCCGCATCGCACTCGAGGTCTCGCGTCAGCCGGCGCTTCGCGCGATCACGCGCCCCGAGCGCGACCTCCCGGCGTCGGAATCCGACGCCGACATCCTCGCCTTCATCAAGCGCCGCACCCAGACGATCTTCCACCCTGTCGGCAGCTGCGCGATGGGCTCGGTCGTCGACGCCGAGCTCCGCGTCCTCGGTGTCGAGAGGCTGCGCGTGATCGACGCTTCCGTCATGCCGAGCGTGCCGGGCGGCAACATCAACGCGCCGACGATCATGATCGCCGAAAAGGGCGCCGACATGATCCGCGGGCTGGAGCCGCTCACGCCGGCGGACGAGGCCGCCAAGTCGTGACAGCCCACGTGGGCGCGGCCCGACAACGATCGATCCCACAGGACCCCGCCCTCCAGGGCCGGGTCCTGATCGTCGCGGGCGCAGCGCGACGCGGGGTGATCGCGGTGATCTGGCTGTGAACTCTTCTGACGAAGGTTGCGCGACTGGTGACGCCGGTGTAGCTTCGCGCCGCAGCCGACACCGAGAGGAGAACCGATGGCGCTGGGCTTCTATTTCACCCCGAGCGGGTTCACGCAGGAGAAGTACGACGAGGCGATCAGTCAGCTTGAGGCTGCCGGGGCAGGATCGCCCGACGGACGCACGTTGCACGTTGCTCTCGAGAAGGACGACGGGACCGTTCAGGTCTTCGACATCTGGGAGTCACAAGAGGCAATGGAGGCGTTCGGGCCCACGCTCGGACCGATCCTCGGCGGGCTCGGGGTTGATCCGGGGCAGCCGATGGTGCAGCGGGTCCGAAACGTGATCGAGGGCTGATACGGCCGCGCCGGTCTTCGGCTCGGCGCGGTCCGGCTCAACCGACGCCCCGGAAGCAAATGTCGCGAGCCGATCGGCTAGCGTGGCGTCGATGCCCTATCGCGTCGTCGTCCCGGACGAATTCGAGTGGACGACGCGTCCGCACGAGCCGGAGGAGCCGGCGCGCCACGTCGCCGAGCTATCCGAGCGCAGCGGCGCGGTGCATACCCGCGCCAACCTATGGCGCTATGAGCCGGGCGCTCGCGGGCGCCGGCACGTGCATGAGGACCAGGAGGAGACATTCCTGGTCGTCGCGGGAACGCTGACGATGTACGTCGGCGACCCGCCCGAGCGCTGTGACGTGCCTACCGGCGGCGTGGTGCACGTCGCGGCGGGGACGCCGCTGCAGAGCGTCAACCACGGAGACGTGGACCTCCTCGTGTACGCCTACGGCTCGCCACCGGACGAGGGCGCAGACGTGCTCGACTCGGCAGTCTGAGGTCGGATTCGCGAACGGCCGTTCCGTGGGCCGTGTGTGCGGCACCAGCGCCAATCCCTAGCTAGATGTCAGGTCTCTGACGGACTCGGGTGGTAGGTGAGGCCGATGGTGCTGCGTCGGCCGTCCATCCGTCGAGGGAGTGCACACGTTCTGGGGACTGATGCCGTTAGTAGAGGCGAGCGTTTGCGCAGCAGCGGGAGGAGGCCGCAGCCCGCGCAGGTCGGTCGCGCAAGCTTCGATGTGCAGCACTCCCGACAGGGACGGATCCCGGATGACCCCTCTAGAACGAGACACCCCAAAGCACGATCAAGGAACCTCGACCCGGGAGGATGTCGAGACGCTCGCGCGAGAAGTGCGCGCGTTGCGGTGGCGCCTACGCGTGTGGACCACGGTTGTCTTGTCGGTCTTTGCCGGCTCGCTGCTCGCTGGCGGCGCGTGGGCGGCGTCGAGATATTTGATCACGAGCACAGCGCAGATCAAGCCGAGCGTTTTGGCGACGATCGAGAAGTCGGCCCGGGACACAGCGAAGTGGGCCCGGGGTATCGCGGGAGCGGTCGGGCCGCCCGGGCCTGCGGGTGCCCCAGGCGCGGCCGGCCTCGCGGGCGCCCAGGGACCGGCCGGGCCGGCCGGCGTGGCTGGAGCGACCGGCGCGACGGGCGCCGCCGATACGGAGGCCTTCCTTGGCGAGCAGGTTGCCATCGCCGCGGAGGCTGCCGCCCTGACCTTCGGTGCGGGTAACGGTGGCAGTTTCGTGAACCTGACGCCGACGGCGCTCGTGTCCATCAATCCGGCGCTCCAGATCGCCATGGGCGGAGGCCATGCTTACGTGTCGGTCACGATGGGCACGCTCACAGGCAACGATGTCACCGCGACCGCGCCGGACGGCAGCACCTTCTCGATCAACGACGCTAACGGCACGGTCACTCGGTCGTGCACGAACGCCATCGGCCAGAACGACTGCGTGAACGGCACGTGGTAACCGAGCGCAAAACCATGTCCCACCAACTCCGCGTCTCGCAAGTGCTCGTCCCAGGACCAACAGCCCGGTCCCGCGATCAGAGCCATCCTGGGTTTGATGAAGGCCGTGGTTGTATGCATCCGGCCCAGGCGTGGGAGCGCTAGAAACTCGACACCATGAGGCTCGGACGCCTCCTGCTCGCCGGGACGGTCGCAATAGCAGCGGCATGTGGTGTCTCTAGCGCTGCCGACGGGGATACGACGCTCCAGCAGCCGCTCCAGGGCGTCTTGGTCGGCGTCGGGCCTACCCAGCAGTCGCTGATCGTCCAGTACAACAACGAAGATGTCGCCGGCTGCGGCATCCTCGGTGTGACGCCGACTGTGGTCGAGGGCACCGACAGCGTGCAGGTGTCATTGGAGGCGACCGTGGATGTGCAACCGTCCGCTGTCGCATGCGCCACCGTACTAGTTGTCGCAACGATCTCCGTGCCGCTCCCCGCGGCCCTCGACGGTCGCGCCGTGACTGGCATTCAGGTGCTCGGCGGCGCGCTCGCTGCCCCGGCAATTCCTGCGGCTCCGGGAGCTGCTGGTCCCGGCATGCCAAGCCTCGTCGGCCTCTCGCCGCACGATGCGCGCCTGATGCTGACCCCTGCTCGCGCCCTGCCGCATCCCTACGAGCTGGTGGTCCATCGCACCCATCGCGCGGGCGCCGGGGCGCTGCCGCGCGTGATCGCCCAGAGCCCGATGGCAGGGAGCCAGCTCCGCAGGCAGCCGACCGTCGTCGTCGTGACGGTCGCCCCGTAAGCCGCCGAAATCCGCAACCCAACGGTCGACGAGATTTTCGGCCTTGCGGATCTTTCGTGTGAGATGGCCGATGTCGAACAGCCGCTGCCGCCGCTTGCGTCACAAAGTGCGTGTGTCACCGTCCGCGACGGCGGGGAGAAAGCCCCCTAGCCGCGGCGGGGTCACGCCGCTATCGTGACTCGCCTGCGGAGCACCCCGGGGAATCGGCGCTCGTGCCGTGTGCCGGAGTGGGGGGCCGCAAGTGCGGAAGGAGTTGGCATGACGGGACCTAGCAGGGGTGCGGCAGCGTGCTAGCCGGGCACAGTACGTCGCTCGCGCGCATCAGAGCTCTTGCGGGCGGCAGCCTGCTCGCCGCATTCGCGCTGGCGCTCGCCATCGCCGCCTTCCCAGGTTCGGCCTCCGCAGCTGTGAGCTGGGAAGCACCGGTGGCCATCGACACCGACGGCGGGCCGAGCCTGTCGAGCCTTTCTTGTCCGACAGCCCAGCAGTGCACGGCCGTCGACGCCAACGGAGACGAGCTCACGTTTTCTCCCAGCTCGCCCTCCCAGGCCACCAGGGTGGACATCGATCCGGCCTCTGCCCTGAACGCCATCTCCTGTCCTACTGCTTCCGAGTGCGTCGCGGTGGGCAGGGCGGGTGCCGAAATCACCTTCGATCCGACGACGGTCACAGCGGCCAATGCCAGCGTGGCCGTGATCGACGGCGCTACTTCGCTGAACGCGATTACGTGTACCTCCGCAACGGCCTGCGTCGCGGTCGACAGCGCGCAGCAGGAGATCAGCTTCGACCCGGCCTCGCCGGGCAACGCCAAAGCGGCAGTGATCGACACAAGCAACCACGTGTTGCAGGCGATCGCTTGCCCGGCGAGCGATCAGTGCACCGCCGTCGACGACGTCGGCGCTTTGATCACCTTCGATCCCGCCTCGCCGAGTAGCGCGACAACGACCTGGACCGTGAGCACGTCGTACACGAGCATTTCCTGCCCCGGCGTCCATGTCTGCGTCGCCGGCGATGGCGCCATCAACGGGGTGGTCTCCTTCGATCCGACGGCTGCCGACGTCGCTGCGACTGAAGTCGGTGTGGGGTTGCCTTCCGCCGTGCTCGCCGTCAGCTGCGTGTCCGCTTCTGTCTGCACAGCCGTCGACAGTCGCGGAGGAGAAGCCACATTCGCCCCCTTCAGCCACGCGGTCACGACGGTGCCAGTCGAGGCGGCGGCGCAGCTGAACTCCCTGGTCTGCCTCTCGGCCGCGGAGTGCGTCGCTGTAGACACGGCGGGCCAACGACTAGTCTTCGATCCGGGGACGATGACTCCGCCGGCGTCCTTTGCGTTTCCCGGCCCGGCTTCCTCGATCGCCTGCCCATCGGCAACGCAGTGCACCGCGGCCGGCGAACTCGGAAGCGGGGAGGTGACCTTCAACCCGCTTTCGCCGCCCTCGGACCCGGTGCCGATCGATGTGGGTAACGACCAGAGTCTCTACGCGATCGTCTGTCCGACCGTGATGCAGTGCACAGCGGCCGACGCGGCCGGCGCAGAAGTCACCTTCGACCCGGAGACCGCGACAGCGACGAGCCAGAGCCCGGTCCTCCTCGACGCTGGCAACACCGATCAGTCCGCGGGGCTGGCGTGCCCGTCAAGCTCGCAGTGCACGCTTGTCGACGACAAGGGACAAGAGGTCACGTTCGATCCGCAGACTGCTACCCCCACAAGCCAGTCGGTTGTCGACATAGACGGATCGAACACCCTCATCAACGTCGCTTGCCCAGCCGCCAACCAGTGCACGGCTATCGACAGCGCCGCCAACGAGCTGACATTTGACCCGCTTTCCCCGCAGAGCGTCACCACAGTTCGCATCGACGGCAACGTCGCCATGACGGACATCAGCTGCCCCGAAACGACCGAATGCGTCGCGACGGATTACAACGGCGCTGCCATTGTCTTCGATCCCCAGACCGCGAGCAGGGCCGCCCACCGCAGGGCCATCTCTCGCGCCGGTGTGGGCGGCTTGTCAGCCATCGTCTGCCCGTCAAGCAGTCAGTGCACGGCGTCCAACCAGTATGGCCTGGCGGTCACCTTCGACCCTAGCGCCAGCGACCCGGCGACGACGGCCAACGACGCCGGGCTGAGTACCCTGAGCCTGAATCGGCTCGCCTGCGCGTCAGCGACGCAATGCACCGTGCTCGTGGCGAGTGGAAGCAGCTTCCCTCGCGAGCTCACATTCGATCCCCAGACCACGAGCTCACCAGAGCCCGCCGCCATCGATAACGGAGTCGGCCTCGAGGCGGTTGCCTGTCCGTCGACGGCGAGTTGCAGCGCCGTCGACGCCGCCGGCCGAGAAGTCAGCTTCGCCCCATTGGACCTTTCCAGCGGTCAGACAGAGACCCCGGACGACTCGAATGCGGGGCCCTTGCTGGCGGTCGCATGCAACGCCCCGGGCGAGTGCGCGGGTGTCGGCATCGGCGGCGAGGATGTCGACTTCGACAGCTCCTCGATCGCCGCTCCGAGCGCGGTGGCGATTGACGGGACGGATCCTCTCCACGGTCTGGCGTGCCTTTCCGCGACACAGTGCGTGGCGGTCGGAGGCCTCTTCGGTGGCGACGAGATCGGCTTCGACTTTCCAACAGGCGCCGCGTTCGAGGGAGCCACGATCGATCCTGGCCACACCCTGCTCGCCGTCTCGTGCCCGATCGCCACGCAATGCACGTCGGTCGACGATGGCGGAAATGAGGTCACCTTCAACCCAGCGTCAGTCGGCCATCCCGTCGTCATTGCGATCGACCCGGGGCAAACCCTGCACTCTGTCGCGTGTCCCTGGCTGACCCAATGCACGGCCGTCGACGGAGCGGGAGATGAAGTCACCTTTGACCCGACGGCTACGGTCAACATCTCGGTGGTGGACGTCGACGACGGCAATTCACTTTCGAGCCTCGCGTGCCCCTCGTTGATCGAGTGCACGGCAGTAGGGGAACACGGGATCGCCGTGACATTCGACCCGCAGACGGGGAGCGTCGAGCCGCCGCTCGACATCGACGGCGTCGAGACATTGAACGCGATCACGTGCACCTCCGCGGCCCTGTGCGTCGCCGTGGACGAACTCGGACGCGTCGTGGTCGCCACGGGGCCGAGCGCACCGTCGGCGACTGCACCGCCGACGATCGCCGGCATGCCGAGCGTCGGCCAGATACTCACCGTGTCGCACGGAAGCTGGTCGATCACGCCGACCGCCTACGCCTACCAGTGGGAGTACTGCGACTCCTCGGGTGACAACTGCCACGCCATCGCCGGCGCGACCGGCCAGACCTACAGCACGACCTCCGCCGATCGCGGCTCGACGATCGCCGTGCTCGAGGTTGGGATCGCGGGTGACACCCCGGGCGCGCCGGTGATCTCGGGCGTGACGGACGTGATCGCGGGGCCGCCGGGATCGCCGACGCCGGGCTCCGGAGGTGGCGCGAACACGGGGCCGGCTGAATCCGGCGGCGGCGCTTCGCAGGGAGCCCACGCGCCAAGCGGAGGCGCAGCATCCGCCGGTGTGCTACCGCCGGATGCTGTCCTGTTGAAGACAACTCTGCGATCGCGCGGCCGCCGGGCAACGTTCAAGTTCACCGCGAACGGAGACGCGTCAGGCTACGTTTGCGCGCTCGTGCGGCTGCCCCGCCGTAAGCACGCCAAGGTGCCGCAGGCGCGCTTCTCGGCGTGCGGCAGTCCGAAGACCTATCGCCAACTGACACCCGGCTCATACTTCTTTGAACTGCGTGCCGAGGGTCCGGGCGGCGCTCAGTCCGCCCCGATCACGCACCGATTCACGATCGGCTGACCGGCTCCGGTCTCACGCGCGACTCGCCGAGCGGGGCTTGCCGCCGATTCCCGAGGGCATCACCCCGCACTCGCTGCGGCGCACCTACATCACCCTCCTTCTCGAGGCGGGCGAGAACCCACAGTCGTCATGCAGCAGGTCGGCCACGCCAACCCGGCGTGACGCTCGGCAGCATCTACGCCCAGGTCCTGCAGCGCCGCTCAGGCGACGGCACCAGCCGCTTGGACGCCCTCATCAGCGACTCCCTATGGGCAGAAACGGCAATTCTGAGTCTCCCTTACACGGCCGACGACAGCGTTACCGAGTCGCCTAAGCGACCCATTGCAGGCCCTTCCGACGAAGCCCTCTAACGGACTCGAACCGTTGACCCCTTCCTTACCATGGAAGTGCTCTACCAGCTGAGCTAAGAGGGCGGGGGCCGACGGCCATCCTATCGAGGCCGGCGTCCGCTACGCGAGCGACAGCAGGTGGTCGGCGAGCTCGCGCGGGCGCGAAAGAAACGGCGAGTGGTCGGTGTCGATCGAAAACACCGGATCGCAGGGCAGCCGCTCGACCATGTGGCGCTGGAGACCATGCGTGATCGCCTGATCGCGCAGGCACTCGATGTAGGCCCGCGGGATCGAGCCGGCGCCGGCTTCGCTGACGCGCACCGGGGTCGGGAACGCGGCCAGCGCTTCGGGCCGAAGCATCGACTGCGCGTGCGCCGCAGCCTCGGGTGTGCACTCGCCGTAGAAGAGCCATTCGGCGGCGCCCTCCGCCACCACGCACGTGCCGGTCTCCTCGTCGACGACGAGGTTCGGCTGCACGTTGTCGGCTCCCTCGAATGATCCGGCCAGATCGACCAGCGACTGGCCGTCGGCGGGTAGGAACGCGGTGAGGTAGACCAGTCGACGGATCCGCTCCGGCGCGTACTCGGCGGCTTGGGTGACGACCATCCCGCCCATGCTGTGTCCGACGAGCACCGCCGGCTCGGGTGCCGACTCGAGCGTCGCCTGGACGCGGCGCGCGTAGGACTCGAGCGTCATTTCGGAGACCGGCGAGGCGTCGTCGCCATGTCCCGGCAGGTCGGGCGTGAGCACGGTGTGGCCCTCGCCTTCGAGCAGCGGAACGATTTGATCCCAGCACCAGGCGCCATGCCAAGCGCCGTGGACGAGCACGAACGTCGTCACAGGTTCTCCCTCCAAGTCGCGCGGTCGCCGCCACGATAGAGCGC
>DATGHN010000060.1:0-6120 GCA_035308005.1 Solirubrobacteraceae bacterium | reverse complement strand
AGGTCGAGGATGACCATGAACTGGGCGACGCAGCAGACGACGAGAATCCAGGTCGAGCGCGCCCCCGGTAGCCGCCACAGGCGCCCGCCAGCGTCGTCCGCACTCACGCGGTCTGCGTCCTCGGCGGTGAAGCCCTCGGCCGGTTCGGTCTCATCGACCGTCACGCCGGCCAGTGCGCCACCGTCGTCGAGCTCGTGCTCGGCTAAGCCGGCAGAGTCCGCCTCACGCGTGGCTTCTTCGTCGGTCATCTACTCGTCACCGCTTCGCCGCGCGCCCGAAACCCCGGATTCGGCGCGGAGGGCGTTTGGTACGGTGAATCTCGAGATGCCGCTGGCGCGCAACCGCACGTCCACTTCGCGCCGCAGGCGCTCGGCTGCCCTGCTGGCGCTGCTCGCCGCAACCGCCGTCGCGGTGTCGGCCTGCGGCAGCAGCCCGTCGAAGTCGTCAAGCACGAGCACGACTCGCTCCTCGAGCTCCGGCCACCACAAGTTCCCAAACAAGCACAGCGGCTACTGAGAGTCACCGCTACGCTCCCGCGTTCTTGAGGCCCGCGGCGAAGCTCTCGACGGCCACCGCCTGGGAGGCGCCGAGGACGTGGCCTGAGGCGTCTAGTGCCTGCACGGCCACGTAGCCGTTGGTGTGCGTCTTGCCGTCGATGAATGCTTTGGTGAGCAGGATCTCGGTCTCAAAGCCACCGGCGGCGACTGTCGACTGTGGGCGAAGTCCGCTCCGATCGGCGCCCGCAAGAACGCGCCACGAGGCGACGCCGGTGGCGCCGTTCCAGCTCGCGTGAACGATCGTCTCCTCGCCGGTGTTGTTGAGCGAGGCGGCGACTGCGGGTGGGTAGTAGGGGCGGGCGCTCCAGGGGTATCGGTAGCCGCGGTATGAGGCCATGTCGTAGGGCAGATGCGCGTCGAACAGCAGAGAGCCGCTCTTGGAGTACTCACTGATCTCGGGCACACCGCCGTAGTCGACAAGCAGGTTGCCATTCGGGAGCGTCTGCACGTTGCCTTGGCTCGCGGTGAGAAGCGGGGTCGGATGCGTGATCGAGGACACCAGCGTCGCCGTGTGGCGCGCCAGATCGAGTGAGACCGTGATCGCCCGCGATTGCGGCTCGACGGGCGGGTTGGAGCCGTCGTCGAAGATCGTGATGTTGCCGTCGGGCAGCATGCGAGCGTCGTGTTGCCAGGCGGTCGGTGTGCCGTGGCCCATCTTGAAGGAGCTGTTCAGGCCGCCTAGGCGCCAGAGGATCCGCCCCGTGCCGGCTTGGATCTGGTAGGCGGCCCAGGTGTTTCTGGCCGAGATCAGCACGTTGCCGTCGGCCTCGAGGTCGATCGAGTTGATGTGGAACCAGTCCCAGGGCTTCTGGTTGTTGGGGGCGCCGATCTGCGACTGGCTGGCCGGAACGTGGTCGAGGCCGTGCCACTCCCAGCGCACGAGCCCGGTGCGCATGTCGATCGCCTCGATCGCGGTGTCGAGGATCACGCCCTTTGCCGTTCCGCCGGCCGGGCTGAGGTTGCAGCTGATCGGATTGAAAGCGGTCACGTAGGCGATGTCGTGGGGCTCGATCTGGAATTCGTGGAGGTCCGCCTGCAGGCCGTTACCGGCCCGCACCGTCGCGACCGTGCGGTAGCTCGAGTCGAGGACCAGATCCTCGCCGTCGCCGAACCCCCAGATCAACACCTTGCCCTGCCAAAGCGTCAGGTCGTGGGCGCCGTGGTAATCCTGAACGTTGAGGTCTTCGGCGACACGGCCGCCGCTGAGATAGTGAAACCAGACGAGGCGTCCCCGCGGCGTGAAGATCATCGCGCCGTAGGCGCCCGGTCCCGGTCCCTCGGTCGTGAAGAGGTCGCCGGCAGAGGTATCGCGGTCCGCGGCGGTCACGGTCACGACGGGCGCCCGCACGCCAGGCAGCGAATAAAAGGCCTGGAGGTCGCCAGGGGCGGCGGAGCGGTTGGCGAAACCGCCGATCTTGCTCGTCGGGTAGGGCGTGTCGATGTGAAAGGCGAAGCTCACCGCCTTCCCCGTACCCGAGCCGATCAGCGCGCGGACCGTGACCTTCTCGCCGGCCGCGAAGGCCGTCGCGGGGATGAAGCTCGCGCCGTCGCCCTGGGAATAGGCGCGCAGCTCGCCGGCGTGCGGCCCGCTGGCGCTGCCTGACACGGAGACCGAGCGGATCTCGGCGGCCGGCGCGCCGAGGAAGCTGATCTGCGTCGCCGGGTTGGCCGTGCCGCTGCCGGGCATCGGCGAGACCTCGACGTTGGTGCCGCCGAGTCTCGCGCTGGCGTCGCTCGAGGTCCCAAGACAGCTCGGCGCGAGCGCGGCTGAGGTGGTGCGCACGACCGGCGTCGACGCCGGCCCGCCGCCGGAGCCGCATGCGGCGAGGACGGGTGCCGCCAGCACCAGGACGCCCGCAGCGCGGGCGCGCCGCGCGGTGATGCGGGCTGTTGCTCTCAGTGTCTGGATTGCATCGTCGGGGGCCCGTGGGGCGCCGCCGCACCTCTCTGGCGAGAGCGGAGCCTAGCGGCGCATCGTAAAGAAACGCTAACCCAGGGACCTCCAATCTTAACCGTCGTCGGGGACGCCCGAAGGCGGCGCCCAAACCCTCGGCCGGTGGTCGACCCCAGGAAGCGGCATGGCGCGGGACCGCTCCCGCGCGCCGCGCATTCTCACACGTCGTCCAGAAGGCTGCCGAGCGCTGGCTCGCGGCCGTACAGCTCGTAAGCCAGAAAGCGGCTGAAGAGGCGGTGCGCCGGCCCGTGGTAGTCAGACGACGCGCTGCTCAGCAGGCCGAGCTCCGCCGCGCGGTCGGCGAGCAGCAGGGCCTGACGGGCATCGTGGGTTACGTAGAAGCACTCGACGCCATCGAGATCCGTAGCCCGGTAGCGCTCAAGCGCCGCGAGCACCTCCTCCTCGGCGGCGATGTCCCAGAACGGGTGGGCCCAGAAGGCGCGGCCGCCGGCGTCGTGGATCCAGGCGATCGCCTCCGCGACGGTCGGCCGGGTGCGGCGCGCATACGCCGGGGCGCCTGGGATCAGCAGCGCGGGGATGAACGAGGAGACGTCGTCGTGGCCTTCCTCGCGAAGGCGTTCGGCGTTCGCCGGGTGGGCCAGTACGGCACCCGCGAGATGGGGTCGCCCGATCGGCTTGCCGGCGTCGCGGCGAGCCTCGAGCGGCGCTCGGTCGATGGCGTAGCCGAGCTCCTCGAGCATCCCCGCCATCCGATCGGCGCGCAGCTCGCGGTCCTCGCGGGCGCCGCGCAGTCGCTCGAGCAACGTCTCGTCGCGGTGGTCGATCCCGTAGCCGAGGATGTGGAGGTCCTCATAGCCTGCGTCCACGGCGGAGATCTCGGCCGCCGTGAGGATCCCGATCCCGTACGCAGGCGCGGCCTCGAGCGCCTCGGCGACCCCGTCGACCGTGTCGTGGTCGCTGAGGGCTAGCACCTCGACGCCGGCGGCCGCCGCGGCAGCCACCAGGTCGCTGACGGCGAGCTCGCCGTCGGAGTGACGCGAGTGTGCCTGGAGGTCGACTCGGCGCATCTAGCTGCCGTAGCCGGTCTTTGCGAGGAAGCGATCCAGCGCGGTGATGAACGCGCGACCGCCGCGGGAAAAGCCGTCGCCGCTACGAAGCTCACCGGCCGCGGCGAGGGCGCCGAGCGTCGTTGCCACATGCGCGTGCTTGCCGAGCAGGTCCTCGTCGGCGGCCCACGCGGCGATGAAGCCGAGGCCGAGGCCCTGGCGGCGGTTCGCGATGTAGGCCTTGTACTGGCGCGTCGCGTCGGCTTGCGCGAGCGCCGGGAACGCGCGCGTCACATCGACGAAGCGACCGCCGCGAAAGCTCCAGATCGCGAGCGGCAGGCCCGAGAATGCAAACGACGTGAACTCGTAGGCGAAGCGGTCGTCCGCCGACAGGAACACCCAGCCGCCTTTGAGGCGCTCGAGCTTCGAGCCCGGGTCGCCGAAGTCGCGTTGGGCGAGTGAGTAGGAGCCGCTGGCGTAGCTGAATACCTGCGTGATCGAACAGCAGTGCGCGCCACCGCTATAGAGGTTGAGGACGACGTCGGCGCCGCGACCGGGCTCGAGCGTGACGACACGAAGCAGCGATGCGCCCGGGAAGCTGAGCGGCCAGCACTCCCTCGCGCACAACAGTGCCGACACCGGCGCCTGATAGCCCGCGCGACCTCCGCCGCTGATCGAAAGGCGCAGGTCGCGGTAGGGGATCAGCGCGCTCGGAGCGGTGTCGTGGCGGAAGCTGAGCGTCGCCGTCACGCCGCCGCCCGTAGCCGTGACCGTGCGCGCGGTCGTGGTTGCCGCGGCCGCCGCGACGGCCGCCGTCGCGAGGGTAAGGGTCAGGCTCAGATAGAGGGTTCGCCGCCGTGCGCGAGGTCTCACGACGGTTCATCCTATGACCAAGCTCGTTTGCCGAGTCCCTCGCCGTCCCTATATGCTTGTGCGGTCGCCGTCGAGCGGCAGTCCTCCGCGCTCCTCGGGGCGCGTTTTGCGTTAGTTGGAACGACGTGACCGTGATCGCAGACCAAATCCGGGGAAGAGTGCAGGCGTGATCGAGGCGGAAACCGCCACCAAGCACGCCAAGCTCCTCGCCTGGGTTGACGAGGTCGCGACGCTGACACAGCCCGACACAGTGCACTGGTTCGACGGGTCGGCGGAGGACTACGACGCGCTCTGTCGCGCGCTTGTCGACGCCGGCACCTTCGAGGCGCTCGACCCAGAGCATCGCCCCGGCTCGTTCCTGGCGCGCTCGGACCCAGCCGACGTCGCCCGCGTCGAGGACCGGACTTTCATCTGCTGCGAGCACGAGGAGGACGCTGGGCCGACAAACAACTGGGCGCCGCCGGCAGAGATGCGCGAGCGGCTTCGCGGCCTGTTCGCCGGGTCGATGCGCGGGCGAACGATGTACGTCGTGCCGTTCTCGATGGGTCCGCTCGGCTCGCCGATCGCCCACGTCGGTGTCGAGATCACCGACTCCGCTTACGTCGCGGCGAGCATGGCGATCATGACGCGCGCGGGCCGCGGCCCGCTCGAGGTGATCGGCGAGGACGGGCCGTTCGTGCCGTGCCTGCACTCGGTCGGCGCGCCGCTCGCGGAGGGCGAAGCGGACGTGGCGTGGCCGTGCAACGCCGACAACAAGTACATCGTCCACTTCCCCGAAGCGCGCGAGATCTGGTCGTTCGGATCGGGCTACGGCGGCAACGCGCTGCTCGGCAAGAAGTGCTTCGCCCTGCGTATCGCCTCCGTGATGGCCCGCGACGAGGGCTGGCTCGCCGAGCACATGCTGATCCTCAAGCTGACCTCGCCGGAGGGCCAGGTCAAGTACGTGGCCGGCGCCTTCCCGTCGGCCTGCGGCAAGACGAATCTCGCGATGCTGATCCCGACCATTCCAGGCTGGAAGGTCGAGACGATCGGCGACGACATCGCCTGGATGAAGTTCGGCCCCGACGGCCGCCTCTACGCGATCAACCCCGAGGCGGGCTTCTTCGGCGTGGCGCCCGGCACCAGCGAGCAGACCAATCCAAACGCGATCCTGATGACGGCCGAGAACACGGTCTTCACCAACTGCGCGCGAACCGACGACGGCGACGTCTGGTGGGAGGGGATGACCGCCTCGCCGCCCGCGCACCTGATCGACTGGCACGGCAACGACTGGACGCCGGACTCCGGCGTGTCGGCGGCACATCCGAACGCCCGCTTCTGCTGCGCCGCGGCCCAGGATCCGGCGATGGCGCCCGAGTGGGAGGACCCGGCCGGCGTGCCGATCGACGCCTTCCTCTTCGGCGGCCGGCGCTCGAGCGCGGTGCCGCTCGTCAACGAGGCCTTCGATTGGGAGCACGGCGTGTTCCTCGGCGCGACGATGGCGTCGGAGACGACCGCTGCGGCAACGGGCGCTGTCGGCAAGCTCCGCCGCGATCCCTTCGCGATGCTGCCCTTCTGCGGCTACAACATGGGCGATTACTTCGACTACTGGCTGAAGATCGGCCGCGAGCACGACAACGCCAAGCTGCCGCGGATCTTCTACGTGAACTGGTTCCGCCGCGACGCTGAGGGGCACTTCCTGTGGCCGGGGTTCGGCGAGAACAGCCGCGTCCTCGAATGGATCTTCCGC
>DATGHN010000059.1:0-5932 GCA_035308005.1 Solirubrobacteraceae bacterium | reverse complement strand
CGCTGGCTCGCGCCGTAGACGCGTCCGCGCTCTCGACCGTGACATAGGACCCCCACGCCGACGGCGCGCCCGCTTCACGCAGCGCGTCGCCCTGCGGACCGATCGCCGCGACACGCTTGCCGTCGACTCGCATCATCGAATAGACGGCGCCGTCTCCGACGGGCATGTCTTCGGCGTCCCAGCCAAACAGCCCTGTGTAGAACTCCTTCGCCGCGGGCTGATCGGTACTCGCCAGATCGGCCCAGCAGAAGGTCCCGGTTGCGTACTGCGTTCGTTCTCCCATACGCCGAATCTAGCGCGCCGGGCCGGGCGAGGCGGTGAAGATCTGGCGAGCGCTCAGTCGGGCGCGCCGGTGCCCAGCGTGATCGTCGCGCTGTGCGAGTTGTTCGACTCGTCAGACCACTTGAGCGAGACCTGATCGCCGGGGTGATGAGTCTCCATCACCTTCAGAAGGTCTGTTTGCGAGGTGATCGTCGAGCCGTCGAGGCCGGTGATGATGTCGCAGGTCGCGATGCCCGCCGAGGAGGCCGGCGACTGCCCGCTGACGAGACCCTCGACGAGGACACCCTTGATCGAAACGTCGTTGGCGGGGCAGTTGACATACGCCTCGGCCACCGCGTTGTTGTTGGCGACATAGATGCCGATGATCGCCGTCGGCCCGACGTGGATCGCCGCGGAGCTCTTGCCGGCGAGGATCTTGCTGGCGATTGAGACGACCCGGTTGATCGGGATCGCGAAGCCCGCGCCCGAGGTCTGCTGGAAGCTGAAGCCCACCGAGGCGGCGGTGTCCATTCCGACGACCTTTCCGCCGGCGACGAGCGGGCCGCCCGAGTCGCCGGGCTCGATCTGCCCGTTGATCTGGATCAGGTTCTTGAGGTGCTCGGAGGTCTGGTTCGCCGAGTCAGCCGCGGTGATCGCCTGGCCGATCGCGTCGATCGTTCCGCCGGCCACCGACGGGGCTCCGCCGGCGCCGCCGGCGTTACCAAATGTCAGCACGCTTGCTCCGACATGGACGGTCGAGGAGTTTCCAAGCGGCACCGTCGCCAGGCCCGAGGCGTTTTGGAGCTGGAGCACCGCCACGTCGTGACTGTGGTCGTAACCGACGACGTGCGCCGTGTAGGTGCGGCCGTTGCCGACGTCGCGGACGCTGATCGTGGTCGCGCCGTTGATCACGTGATTGTTCGTGATGACCTCGCCCTGGGGGGTGACGACCATGCCGGTGCCCGCCGCGGGGCCGCTTCCCGTAAACGTGTTGATGTCGACGATCCCCGGGTCGATCTTGCCAGTGACGGACGCGTCCTGGGCGGATGAGCGGTTCCGTTGGGAGTTCTGCGGAAAGAGGCGCTGGAGGCCTCCGCCGGACGCGCCGTTGGCGTTCGCGGAGGGGGTCGAGTTCGATGGCCACAGGACATGCGACAGCGCGGCGCCGCCGAAGGCGGCGAGCACGACCGTGAGGATGCCGGCGGCGACGAGCGGGCGCAGCTGCGCGCCGGGGAGCGGCGACGAAGCCGGAGCGGGCGTCGTCTCGGGCGCCGGCGGCTCGATCGGCTCGCGGGGGCTGAAGAAGGAGGGCTCGTCTGGAGTGCTCATCGTTGGTCTTCGGTGTTATCGATCGGTGGTCGTTGGTGCTGTCGATCGCTTGCTTCAGTAGTGAATCGCAGTGACCTTAGGCGGTCCTCAAGGCAGCCTTGAGCTCCGATAATCAATCGATCGCCGATCAACGCCACGCGGTGCGGCATTTCTCCACCGCCGCGCTTGACTGGACGCGTGTTCGAATGCCGTAGACCGGTGTGCTGCGCAGCTAGCGCCGCGCGCCGCCAAAGATGCGAAGCAGCGAGATGAAGAGGTTGATGAAGTCGAGATAGAGCCGAAGGGCCCCGAAGATCGCGAGCTTCTCGGCCGTTTCGGCGTTTGCGAATCCCTGCGAGCGCATCGTCTTCAGGCGCTGGATGTCATAGGCCGTCAGGCCCGAGAAGACGAGCACGCCGAGGTAGCCGAGCACGAGATTGAACGCGCTGCCGCCCGTGAAGAGGAAGGCCACCGATGCGGCGACGATCCCGATCAGCGCGCCGAAGAGCAGCCC
This sequence comes from Solirubrobacteraceae bacterium, assembly GCA_035308005.1. Lineage (GTDB taxonomy): Bacteria > Actinomycetota > Thermoleophilia > Solirubrobacterales > Solirubrobacteraceae > Palsa-513. Next base: position 3,849 of record DATGHN010000059.1, on the reverse strand, counting down.
GGCGTAGCGGCTGAGGTCGACCCGCGTCGTGTAGCCGATCGCCGCCATGCCCGCGAAGACTCCGCACGCGCCAGCGAACGCGCCGACGATCGAGTCGGTCGTGTAGACGTCGAGGAGGATCGAGAAGACGAGCCCCGTAAGGCCCGCGTAGAGGAAGAAGATCAAAGCCGCGGTACGAACCGACACGCGCTGCGAGTTGAGGATGCCGCTCAGCGCAAAGACCATGCCGAGCTGCCCGAAGAGCGCGATGTAGAAGACCGCCCTGTGACTCGCGAAGTAGTTCAGCGCCGCGTGGCTCTGGTGGAAGTAGATCGCGACACCCGTCGTCACCGCGAGCGCCAGGAACATCCACGCGAACACCTGCCGCAGGAAGTCGCGCTCGACGACTGCGGCGTCGGAGCCAAACGCGGTGGTTGCTTCGTAGGCGGGACTCAAGTCGATCGTTCCTTTCTTGCGGGCGGGGCCTTCACCGTGACTGTAGCGTGGCGCAGAGCCGGGAAGGGCCGTGTTGGCGGCCGCTTGTGCGGGTAGATTGCGTCCGCGGGCAGCGGGTGAGCGCCGGGGGCGTGGCCTCGCGAGCAGCCGAAACTCTCGCCGGGGGCCACTTTGAGCGACAGGACAGAGACCGACGAGGCGGACGTCGAGGCTTCCGAGCAGCTCCCGGAGGCCTCACAAGAGACCCTTGACGAGATTCGCACCGAGGCGCTCTCCGAAGCCGGGGCGGACGCCGAGAACGAATACGGCCAGCCCGGCAAACCGTTCGATCGCCGTTCCCCGTTCTACATCGGCTTCGTCGGAGCGCTCGGGGTCGCCGTCGCGTTCGCGCTGGCATATATCGTCGTCGCGGCCGGGCAGATCCTCGTCCTGCTCGGGCTTGCGTTCTTCCTGGCGGTCGGCCTAGACCCGGCGGTAGTGTGGATCTACCGCCGGGGCCTGCCGCGCTGGCTGGCGGTGACGATTGTGCTCGTCACGGTGCTCGCGGCATTCGCCGGATTCCTGATCGTCGCGGTGCCCGTGATCGTGACGCAGGCCGGCCATCTCGCCGACAACCTCCCCCACTACCTGCGGCTGCTGAAGAACCGCCACACCGAGCTCGGCAAGCTCAACGCCCGCTACCACATCGTCAGGAGCATCCAGAAGCTTCTCCACGGGACCGCATCCGTGAGCACGGCGGTCGGCGTCGGCAAGGTTGTGCTCGATCTGGTCGCGTCGGTGGCCGTGGTCGTGATCGTGACGGTCTACGTGCTCGCCGACATGCCGCGTGTGCGCCGCGGCATCTATCAGCTGGCGCCGAAGAGCCGTCGGGCCCGGATGATCCTTTTGACCGACGAGATCCTCAACCGCGTCGGCGGCTACGTGCTTGGCAATCTGCTGACGTCGTTGATCGCCGGCCTCGGCACCTACTTCTGGGCTCTGGCGTTTGGCGTCCCGTACGCGCTGCTGCTCGGGATCCTGGTGGCGGTGCTCGACCTGATCCCGATCGTCGGCTCGACCGTCGGCGGGATCATCGTGTCGCTCGTCGCCCTGACGATTTCGCTGCCGGTCGCGATCGCGACCGCGATCTTCTACTTCGTCTACCGCTTCTTCGAGGACTATCTCCTCACGCCAAGGATCATGCGGCGCACGGTCGCCGTCCCGGGGATCGTGACCGTCATCGCAACGGTGATCGGAGGCGCGATTCTCGGCATCATCGGCGCCCTCGTCGCGATCCCGATCGCCGCGGCGGTCAAGCTCCTGCTGGAAGAGGTTGCCGCTCCGCGTCTTGACGAGAGCTGACGCTCAGGCCACGACTACGTTCTCGGTCGCCACCGCGCGGCGGCGGAGCAGAAGCAACCCGAGCATCGCCACCAGCGCGCACGTGACGGCGGCGACGCCGAGGCCCGCACGCGCGCCGGCCTCGGCCATGACCCAACCGATTATCGGACCGCCGATCGGCGTCGAGCCCTGGAAGGCGACGAACCAAAGCGACATCACGCGGCCGCGCATCGACGGATGCGCGGTCAGCTGGAGGGTGGCGTTGCCGGTCGACATGAACGTGATGCTTGCCCATCCGACCACGGCGAGCGCGACGAGCTCGACGCCGAGGTTGGGCGCGAGCGCCGCAAAGGCGAAGGCGACACCGAACCCCGCAGTGGCGATAACAAGAGGCCGTATCCCGGTTTTCCCGCGCCAAGCGACCCGCAGCCCACCGATCACGGCGCCAACCCCCATCGCCGCGGTCATGAAGCCGAAGCCGTCAGGCCCGGCATGGAGGCCCGAGCGAGCCATCACTGGCAGCGAGACCTGAAACTCGTAGGCGAGGCAACCGACGATGGCCATCATCAGCAGCGGTCCGGCGAGCTCGGGCGTGCCGGCGACGTAGCGGAAGCCCTCGCGAAGCTGCCCCGCGGCGCGCACGGCCGGCGGGCTCGGGCGAAGCGCCGACGTGTCGAGGGTCAGCAGCGAGGTCACCACCGCGACGAAGCTCCCGGCGTTGACGAGGAAGCAGACGCCGTCGCCGACCGTTGCGATCAGGATCCCCGCCACGGCCGGGCCGATCGTGCGCGCGACGTTGACGACGACGGAGTTGAGCGTCACCGCGTTGCGAATGTGCTCGGAGCCCACCATCTCGCTCATGAACGCCTGGCGGGCGGGGTTCTCGAAGGCGTTGTTGAAGCCAAGCAGCGCTGCGAGGACGCCGATCTCCCAGACCTTGACGGACCCCGTCACGGTCAGCAGGCCGAGCGCGAGCGCCTGTAGACCCATCATGCTCTGTAGGACGATCATCGCCCGCCGCTTGTCGATGCGGTCGGCGATTACGCCGCCGTAGGGGCAGAGAAGGAGTACCGGCAGCGTCTGGAGGGCGACGATCAGGCCGAGGTCGGTGCTCGACTTGGTTAGCGTCAGGACGAGCCAGGCCTGGGCCGTCATCTGCATCCAGGTGCCAACGAGCGAGATCGACTGGCCGGCCATGTAGTGGCGGTAGTTGGGGATCGAGAGCGCGCGGAATGTGACGCGCGACGCCTCGAGGAAGCGCGCGCTCATCGGGCCCGCTCCCCGATCAGCTCAGCCAGGCGCTCGAGCGCTGGAAGCGCCGCGGTGAGCGCCTCGCGCTCGCGCTCGTCGAGCTGCGCGAGGTAGGCGCCGAGCGCGCGTGCTCGTTCGCCGTGGACGCGCTCGCGCATGCGCCGGCCCGCCGCGGTCGCGGTGACCGTCGCGGCGCGGCGGTCCTCGGGTCGCGACTCGCGGCTGATCAGCCCGAGCTCGCACAGCTGCACGACGATCCGCGAGATCATCGTCGGGTTCATTGCCTCGATCGTCGCGAGCTCTGAGAGTCCGAGCGGACCGCGCCGGGCGATCGTGAAAAGGACCGAGATCTGGGACGGCGTGAGATCTGAGGCGGCTACCGTCGGGCGAAGGCGCCGCGAGATGCGCCCGATCGCCGATCGCAGGCGGTCGGCCGACTCGGCGTCGAAGCCGACCTCGCCCTGCGCTGCCGACAGGTTCGCCAAGCGCCGTCCCTTCTCGTCGCAGAAATTACTTGCTTGCTGGCACGCACTTTAGCGCACAGCGACCGGGCGGCGCAAGAGCAGGCGGCCGCGGCGCTCAGCAGGTTGCGTCGGAGGCGTTGGAGCGAGTGCTGACGATCGCCTCGCTGACGTCGCGCGGCTTGTAGGCGAAGCCGGCGTGCGTCTCGGTATTGAGGTTGATCGCTATGTAACCCTGGGCGTCTTTGGCGGATGTGCCCGCCAGCCAGCGCCCCAGGGTCTTGCTTCGCATCGTCCACAAAACGCACGAGTCGCCGCGGCTGTGGACGATCCGGAACGACACTGTGTAGGCGTCGCTCGGCAGCAGCGCGAGCACCGCCTT
>DATGHN010000058.1:0-16250 GCA_035308005.1 Solirubrobacteraceae bacterium | reverse complement strand
GCCATCTACGATCTCGTCTTCCTTGACCCTCCTTACGCGATGGCGGCGGAGCTCGCGCCGGTCCTCTCACAGAAGCTGCCCGGCGCGCTCGCGCCCGCTGCGCGCGTCGTCAGCGAATCCGACCGCCGTGCGCCGCTCGAGCTTGCGCTCCCGCTGCTGCGCGAGCGCGGGTACGGCGACACGATGATTCGCATCCACGAACAGGTCCGCCCGTGAGAATCGCCATCTGCCCCGGCTCCTACGATCCGATCACGAACGGCCACGTCGACGTGATCACCCGCTCCGCGGCCCTTTTCGACGAGCTCGTCGTCGCCGTCGTCGCCCACTCGGTCCGCAAGTCGGCGACGCTGTTCTCGATCGATGAGCGCATCGAGTTCATCGCCGCGGCGACCGCGCACCTCGACAACGTGCGCGCCGAACCCTTCGACACCCTGGTCGTCGACTTCGCCCGGCGCGTCGGCGCGGTCGCGATCGTCAAGGGCCTGCGGGCGATCTCGGACTTCGAGTACGAGCTCGAGATGAACCAGCTCAACCGCCGCCAGGCGCCCGAGATCGAGTCCGTCTACATCATGGCCAGCCCCGAGTGGAGCTTCGTCTCCTCGAGCGGCGTCAAGGAGCTCGCCACCTTCGGCGGCCAGATCGAGGGCCTCGTGCACCCGCACGTGGCGCGGCGGTTGCAGGAAGAGCTCGGCCGAACGCGAAATCCCTGACACCAACGCGGCGCGTTACCCTGTGGCCATGGACGTTCTGGTTCTAATCGACAAGCTGGACGACTTGGTCCACAACGCCAAGCAGGTCCCCCTCACGGACCAGGTCCGCGTCGACAAGGAGGAGATCTACGACCTCCTCGACCAGATGCGCGCGACGATCCCCGAGGAGATCAAGCAGGCGCGCTGGATCGTCAAGGAGCGTCAGGAGATGCTCGCCGAGGCCAAGCGCGAGGCCGAGCGCATCGTCCGCGAGGCCCGCGAGCGCCAGGATCAGATGATCTCCACCGAGGAGGTCATGAAGGCCGCCGAGCGCGCGGCCGAGGACATCGTCGAAGAGGCGCAGGCGCGCGAGCGCGAGATCCGCCTCGGCGCCGAGGACTACGCGGACGAGATCCTCAACACCCTCGAGATCAACCTTTCGAAGTTCATCGCAGCGGTGCAGCGCGGCCGCGACCGTCTCGCGGGCCGCGACGAAGCGGCTGTTTAGGGCTGGCGCGACGCCGCGCCGCCGACGCGATTTTGAGACGGCCGCCCGACCAACTGCTTGGATGAGGCCGTGAAGCTAGAGAGCTCGCTTCGAACGGCCGCGATCCTCGTGCGCGCAGGTGTCGTCCGCCTCGAGCGCCCCGACAAGCTCGTCCGCGTCGCCCTGACGATGCTGCGCTGGGGCCCGACTCCGGCCTCGGGCTACACGATCTCGGCGCTTCGCACGCCGAGGCGCGAGGCGATCCGCGACGAGCGCGGGACGATCACCTTCGCCGAGCTCGCCGCGCAGACCAACGCGCTCGCGCGCGGGCTGCGCGGCCTCGGTGTCGGCGAGGGGGACTCGCTCGCGATCTTCTGCCGCGACCACCGCGGCTTCATCCAGGCCTCTGTCGCCGCCTCGAAGCTCGGCGCGAGCCTGCTGCTTTTGAACACCTCCTTCGCCGGGCGCCAGATCGCCGAGGTCTGCGCGGCTGAGAACCCGAAGGTGCTGATCTACGACGAGGAGTTCGAGGCGCTCTGCGCCGCCGCCGCGGAGCGGCGCACGACCGTCATCGCCTGGCGCGAGCACGACGGCGAGGCCTCCGGCGACACGATCGACGCGCTGATCGCGGCCAACTCCACGGCGCGCCTTTCACCGCCGCGCGACCGCGGCCGCGTCGTGATCCTGACCTCGGGTACCACCGGCTCGCCGAAGGGCGCCTCGCGCCACCAGCCGCGCACGCTCGACCCGGCCGCCGCGCTGTTCTCGCGGATCCCGCTGCACGCCCGCGAGAGCACGCTGATCGCGGCGCCGCTGTTTCACTCCTGGGGCTACGCCCACTACACGCTCGCCCTGGCGCTCGGCTCGACGCTGGTCCTCCAGCGGCGCTTCGATCCCGAGCAGACGCTCGCCGCGATCGAGCGCGATCGCCCGAGCGCACTGATCGTCGTGCCGGTGATGCTGTCGCGGATCCTCGAGCTCGGCTCCGAGGTGATCGCCCGCTACGACACGAGCTCGCTGCGCGTGATCGCCGTCAGCGGCTCGGCGCTCCCGGGCGAGCTCGCGCTGCACGTGATGAACACCTTCGGCGACGTCCTCTACAACCTCTACGGGACCACGGAGGTCGCGTGGGCGACGATCGCCTCGCCCGAGCAGCTGCGCGCCGCCCCGGGGACGGCGGGAACGCCGCCGCACGGCACCGACGTCCGCCTCTTCGACGACGCCGACGTCGAGATCACGACACCGGGGCGCCCGGGCCGGATCTTCGTCGGCAACGAGATGGTCATGGACGGCTACACCTCAGGCGACGGCAAGCCGATGCTGTCCGGGCTGATCGCGACCGGCGACGTCGGCTATCTCGACACGCAGGGCCGCCTGTTCGTCTCCGGCCGCGACGACGACATGATCGTCTCGGGCGGCGAGAACGTCTTCCCACGCGAGATCGAGGACCTCCTGGCGGAGCACCCCGACGTCGACGACGTCGCCGTGATCGGGGTTCCCGACGAGCAGTTCGGCCAGCGCCTGCGGGCCTTCGTCGTTCGCCGCGACGGGGCGGAGCTGAGCGAGGACGACGTCCGCAACCACGTGCGCGACAACCTGGCGCGCTTCAAGGTGCCGCGCGACGTCGTGTTCGTCGACGTCCTGCCCCGCAACGCGACCGGGAAGGTGCTGAAACGCGAGCTTCGGACGCGCTGATGGCGCGCACCGACCTCCTCGACCTCGGCGGCCTGCGCCTCGCCTCGGGGGAGGGGAGGCGCCTGGAGCTCGAGGTCGCACAGGAGCCGCTCGAGCTCGCCGGCCAGCGTTACGCACCGGTGTCCGAGCTGGTCGGCGTAACGCTCGACGTTTCGCGCACGACCGGCGGCGGCTACGCGCTGCGGCTGCGGCTGTCGACCTCGCTCGAGGGTCCGTGCATGCGTTGCCTCGAGCCCGCCGCCGCGGCCGTCGAGGTCGACGCGCGCGAGGTCGAGGTGCCTGGCGGGGGCGATGAGCTCGACAGCCCCTACGTCGACGGCGACTCTCTCGATCTGCACGCCTGGGTCCATGACGCCGTCGCCCTCGCGGCGCCCGATCAGCTGCTCTGCCGGGCCGAATGCCCGGGCCTGTGCCCGGTCTGCGCGATCGCGCTGGCGAGCGCGCCGCCCGATCACCACCACGACAGCGAGCCCGATCCGCGCTGGGCGAAGCTGCGCGAGCTCGATCTCGGCTGAAAGCGCGTTTTCACGGGCTGAGAGGCCCGGCTGGTAGGCTTGCGCGCCGATGCAGGCACCCAAGCAGAAGCAATCACACAGCCGCACCACGAAGCGCCGCTCGCAGCACAAGATGGCAGCGCCGGCGATCAACGCCTGTCCGCGCTGTCACAGCCCACGGCGGCCGCATCGCGTGTGCGCTGTCTGCGGTACCTATGCCGGGCGCGAGGTCGTTGCTCCCCAGGAGCACGACCACCACGATCACGACCACTAGGTGCCCGGCGGCGGGGAGCCCCGTTCGTGACGGTGATCGCGGTCGACGCCAACGGCGCCGACCTCGGGCCGTCTGAGGTCGCCGCCGGGGCAAGGATCGCCGCCGCGCAGGGGATCGAGATCGTGCTGTTCGGCCCGGCCGCGGCGCTCGGCCCGCCAACCCCCGGCGTCGAGATCGTCGACGCGCCGCTGTCGATCGCCAAGGACCCCGATCCCGTCCGTGCCGTGCACTCCTCGCCGGAAGCCTCGATCGTGCAGGCCGCCGCGGCGGTCGGCGAGGGGCGCGCCGAGGCGCTCGTCTGCAACGGTTCGACGGGCGCGGCGCTCGCCGCCGGGCATCGCCACATCAAGCGCGCCTCGGGCATCTACCGCCCCGCGCTGGCGCTCACGTTGCCGGTCCCCGGGCGGCCGGTCACGCTCCTCGACGTCGGAGCGAACGCCGACGTGCGGCCGGAGATCCTCGTCCAGTTCGCGTTCATGGGGGCCGCCTACGCGGCCGCGGTGCTCGGCGTCGAGCGCCCGCGCGTGGCTCTGCTCTCAAACGGCACCGAGGCCGAGCGCGGCAGCCAGCTGGTGATCGAGACCCACACGCGCCTCGCCGCCCAGGCCGGCGAGAGCGAGGCGCTGCTGTTCATCGGCAACGTCGAAGGCGGCGACCTCGTCCGCGGCGTCGCCGACGTCGTCGTCACCGACGGCTTCACCGGCAACGTCGCGCTGAAGCTGATCGAGGCCGTCTCGCAGGTCACGCTCGGCGCGGTTCGCGACGTCGCGCTTTCCTCGGCGCGCGGGCGGCTCGGCGGTCTGGCGCTGCGGCCCGGGATCAGCGCGTTTCGCGAGGAGATCGACCCCGAGCGCCAGGGCGGCGCCTATCTGCTCGGCCTGCGCCGCCTCGGCGTCGTCGCCCACGGCAGCTTCACGCGCCACGGGATCGCGCGCGCGATCGTGCGCGCGCGGCGCGGCGTCGAGGAGGATCTCGTCGGGCGCACGCACCTCGCGCTGGAGGCCGCGGGGGCGCTTCGGCGCACCACCCTCCCGTCCGCGTAGGGCGCTACGGTGCCCGTTCCAGCCCGATGACCCGTGACGACGTCCTCGAAATGATCCGGGCGCATCTCGCCGACGAGCTCGATGTGGACCCCGCGGCGATTACGCCGGACACGCGCTTCCGCGAGGACCTCTCGGCCGATTCGCTGGATCTCTACACGCTCGTCCAGGAGCTCGACGACACCTACGGGGTCAAGATGAGCGATGAGCAGGCCGCGCAGATCCTGACCGTCGACGCGGCCATCGACTTCGTCCTCTCACACGCCCCTGACCGCTGAAGCTCCTACGCGAACTGCTCGAGGAGCTGCCGGCGGAGCTGCACCGGCAGGTCTTCACGCACGCTTCCTGGTCCACGCGGCGCAGCGAGTCCTATTCGCGCCTGGCGTTCCTCGGCGACAGCGTCCTCGCGCTGTCGGTGACCACGCACCTCTATCCGCGCCTGGAGGCCGAGCACTTCGGCGCCGGGCGCCTGACGAAGATCCGCGCCCAGGCGGTGTCTGGTCCTGCCTGCCGGGCGGTCGCCGAGCAACTCGGCGTCCCGGAGCTCCTGCGCGCCGCGGCGCCCGCCGGTGCGCCGCCGGCGGCGACTGCGCTGATCGAAACCGAGCGCGTCCTCGCCTCCGTGATCGAGGCGGTGATCGGCGCGTGCTACCTCTACGCCGGCTTCGATCGCACCCAGGCCGCCGTCGCCGAGGCCTTCGCGGAACAGATCGAGGACGCCCTCGAGCGGCCGGTCGACTTCAAGTCGGCGCTGCAGGAGCGCCTCGCGCAGACCGGCGACATGGTTGCCTACGAGGTGACCGAGCAGGCCGGCCCGCCCCACGCGCGAACGTTCACCGTCGCCGCGGTCGTCGCGGGCGAAGCGGTCGCCAGCGGCTCGGGCCGCAGCAAGAAGCTCGCCGAGCAGGACGCCGCGCGTCAGGCGCTCGACGGTCTCGGTCCCGCCGAGGCGCCGGCGTGAGCGTGGGAGTGCTGGCGTGCATCTGAAGTCGATCACGATCGCCGGCTTCAAGTCCTTCCCCGACCGCACGCGCCTGGAGTTCGGCGAGGGCGTCAGCGTCATCGTCGGGCCCAACGGCTCCGGGAAGTCCAACATCACCGACGCCGTCCTGTGGGCGCTCGGCGAGCAGTCGCCGCTGGCCGTCCGCGGCCAGTCGATGCAGGACGTGATCTTCGCCGGCGGACGCGGCGTCGCCTCGCGCAACCAGGCCGAGGTCGAGCTGGTGCTCGACAACAGCGACGCGACGATCGACATCGGTGCGAGCGAGCTCTCGATCTCCCGCCGCTACAACCGCTCGGGGGAGGGCGAGTACCGCCTCAACGGCACCCAGTGCCGGCTCGTCGACGTCCTCGAGCTGCTGTCGGACACCGGTCTCGGCAAGGAGGCTCACTCGGTCATCTCGCAGGGACGCGTCGAGGCGATCGTCACCTCGCGGCCGCGCGATCGCCGGCTGCTGATCGAGGAGGCGGCCGGGCTCGGCAAGCACCGCAAGCGACGCCGGCGGGCGCAGCTCAAGCTCGAGCGCACCGAGGAGAACCTCGACCGCGCGCTGGATGTCGAACGCGAGGCGCGGGCCCGCCTGCGCCCATTGAAGCGCCAGGCCGAGGCGGCCGAGCTCCACGAGCGGCTCGAGCGCCAGAGCCTCGAGGCGCGCTGGACGCTGACGCGCGACGAGCTGCGCGCGCGCCGCGAGCGGCTCGCCGCCGCCGAGCAGCAGGCGACGGCCGCGCGCGGCGCGCGCGGTGAGCTCGAGACGCAGATCGCAGAGGTCGCCGGACGTCGTGAGGAGGCCGAGGAGGCGCTCGGCAAGCGAAGCGAGCGCCACGACGCGATCTCGCGCCGCGCCTTCTCGGTGCGCTCGGCGCAGGAGCGGATCGCGCTGCGCCTCGAGCGCGGGCGCGCGCTCGGCGAGGATCTCGAGGAGCGCGGGCGCCGCCGCGAGGCCGAACTCGGGCTGCTTCGCGAAGCGGTCGCCGGCGAGGAGGAATCGCCGTCAGGACGCGTCGCCGCGATCGAAGCCGAGCTCGCCGCGCTCGCCGAGCAGCATGAGCGCGAGCTCGCCGGCGAGCTCGAGGCGCTCGACGCCGAGCGACTGAGCGCAGCCGCGGCGGCCGCCGAGCGCGCGGGCGAGCGCGAACAGCGCCGGCTCGAGGCCGGTCTGTCGGAGACCGCTGTCGCGCAGGCTCGCGAGGGACTTCTGACCGCCGAGCGCGAGATCGAGGCGGCGCGGCGCGAGGCGGCGTCGGTCGGCGCCGACCTGGCCGCCGTCAACCAGTTCCTTCGCACCCATGCCGCGGCCGGCGGCGGCGGCGAGGCCGACCTCGAGAGCGCCCTGACCGTCGAGCCGGGCTACGAGCTGGCGCTCGCGGCGACGCTCGGCGGACGGCTCGCCGCGGTGGTCGTCGCCGACCGCTCGCAGGCGCTCGGCGTGATCGAAGCCGCGCGCGACGGCGACTCCCGCGCGCTCGTCACACCGACCGGCGCGCCACCGCCGCCCGCCGGCGCCTCGCCGACCCCCGACGCGCGCCCACTGCTCGAGCTGCTGCGTGGCGAGCCGCAGGCGCTCGCCGTCGCCGCGCGCCTGCTCGCCGACACCTGGGTCGTCGACGACCTCGCCGCCGTCGCCGACGGCTTCGCCGGGGTCGCGGTGACGCGCGCGGGGCGAGTCTGGAGCGGCGCGCTCGGCGAGCTTCGCCAGGTCGCAAGCGGCGGTCGCGAACGCGCGCTCGAGCAGCGAAATCGGCGCGAGGCGCTGATCGCGCGCTCCGAGCAGGCCGCGGCCGCCGAGCACTCGGCGCGCGCGCGTCTCGCCGAGGCGCAGGCCCAGGTCCAGGCGGCGCTCGATGCCCGCGAGGCCGCCGACGCGCTGCTGCGCGCCGCCGATCGCGCCCACGGCGATTCGCTCGAGGCCGAGCGACGCGCGGCCTGGCTGATCGAGCAGCGCCGCGCGGCGCCAGAGCAGGGCGAGATCGCCGTGCGCCGCGCCCAGCTCGCGGGTGAGCTTGCCGCCGAGCGGCGCGCCTTCGAGCGCGCCGACCGCGAGCGGCGCGCCCGCGCCGAGCGGATCGCGGCGCTCGAGACGCAGGGTGCGCGCGACGGCGCGCTGCGGCCCGCGATCGAGCGCTTCGCCGCCGCCGCCGCCGCGCTCGGCGCGCCCGTCGAGACGCTGCTGGTCGTAATCGATGAGGAGCTTCGCGCCGACAACGCCGCCGGCGAGGCGCTCGCCGCGGCGCTTCGCGAATGCGCGGGCACCGAGAGCGCGCTTCAGGGGAGCCTTCGCGAGCTCGCGGAGACGGTCACGAGCGCGGAGGTCGCCGCCCAGCAGGCGCGCGACCAGGCGGCCGAGGCAGAGGCTGAGCTCGGCGCGCTCGCGGGGCGGCTCGGGCTCGAGGCGCTGCCGGCCGATGAGGAGCTCGGCGAGGAGGGACGCGCGGCGCTCCGCGAGCGCGTCGAGCGACTGGCGCGGCGCCGCGAGCAGCTCGGGCCGGTCAACCCACTCGCCGCCGAGGAGTACCGCGAGGCGCTCGAGCGCGTCGAGACGCTCGAGGCGCAACGCAGCGACCTCGAAGGTGCGCTTCGCGAGCTGCGGACGCTGATCGCCACGACCGACCGCGAGATCGCGGAGAACTTCGAGCAGACTTTCGCCGCCGCCGCCGCCAACTTCGAAGCCCTCGTGGCCGACGTCTTCCCGGGCGGCCGGGGCCGCCTTCGCCTTGTCAGCGACGATTCGGCGCCGCGCGCCGTGCTCGGCGGCGAGCAGTCCGCCGATGGCGACGCCGAGTCGGCCGCCGAGGTCGAGGCCGCCGCCGAGGAGGACGCGGCGGAGGGCTACGGCCCGGGCGAGCAGCTCGGCGTCGAAATCGAGGTCACGCCGGCCGGCAAGTCGATGAAACGCCTGTCGCTTCTGTCGGGTGGTGAGAAATCGATGACGGCGATCGCCTTCCTGTTCGCCGTGTTCCTCGCGCGGCCGTGCCCCTTCTACATCCTCGACGAGGTCGAGGCCGCCCTCGACGACCTCAACATCGACCGCTTCCTGACCCTCCTTCGCCGCCACAGCACGCGCGCCCAGTTCATCGTCGTGACCCACCAGAAGCGCACGATGGAGGCCGCCGACTGGCTCTACGGCGTCTCGATGGCCGGCGACGGGACCTCCAAGGTCGTCTCGCGGCGCCTCGGCACGGCGGGTCTCGAAGAGGTCACCGCCGACGCCGCCTGATGGCCCGCGAGTGGGCCGATCTGCTCGTCCTGCCGAGTGGGCGCGGCGGCGCGGCGCAGGACGGTGAGGAGGAGCCGGCGCAGGAGGAGGAGCGCCGGCGCGGCTTCGCGCGGCGCCTGCGCGAGAGCCTCCGCTCGACGCGCGAGGCGATCGGCGGCGGCTTCAGCCGGCGGCTTCGCGACGGCGACTGGGAGGAGCTCGAAGAGGCGCTGATCATGGCCGATGTCGGCGCCGCGGCGAGCGCCGAGATCGTCGCCTCGCTCGAGCGCGCGGCACGCGAGGAGCGGCTCACCGGCGAGGACCTGCCGCAGCGCCTCGCAACGCTCCTGGCCGACTCCGCACGCGCCGGCGATGAGGACGCCGAGATCGACCTGCGCGACGAGCCGACCGTCGTCCTGATGGTCGGCGTCAACGGAACCGGCAAGACGACGACGCTCGGCAAGCTCGCCTGGCAGCTGCGCGAGAACTTCGGGCTGCGCGTGCTCCTCGGCGCCGCCGACACCTACCGCGCGGCGGCCAGCGAGCAGCTCGAGGAGTGGGCGCGCCGCGCGGGCTGCGAGATCGTCACCGGCGCCGCGGGCTCAGACCCCGGCGCCGTCGCGTTCGAGGCGGTCGCAAAGGGGCGCGCGGACGGCTACGACGTCGTCCTCATCGACACCGCCGGGCGGCTGCACAACCAGGAGCCGCTGATGGCGGAGCTCGAGAAGATCCGCCGCGTCATCGCTCGCCAGCTCGAGGACGCGCCGCACGAGACGCTGCTCAGCATCGACGCGACGACGGGCCAGAACGGCCTGCGCCAGGCGGAGCTCTTCGCTCAGGCCGTCGATGTCGACGGGATCGTGCTGACAAAGCTCGACGGGAGCGCCAAGGGCGGCGTCGCGATCGCGATCGCGCGCGAGCTTGGAATCGCGGTCAAGCTCGTCGGCGTCGGCGAGGGGCTTGAGGATCTGCGGCCCTTCGATCCCGACGACTTCGCGCATGCGCTGCTCGACATCGACTAGCCGCGCCGAAAATCGCTACGCCGAGGTCCGCGAAGCGCCATAATCGATCACATGGGCTCCTGGGTGCTGTGGGTGATCGTTGCCGCAGCGTTCACTCTCGGCGAGGTTCACACCAACTCGTTCTATCTCGCCCCCTTCGCTGTCGGTGGGGCGATCGCCGCCGTGCTCGCCGCAGCAGGCGCCGGCGGCGCCGTTTCGGTGGTCGCTTTCGCTGCCGCCGCGATCCTCTTCCTACTTCTGCTGCGCCCGATCGCCGTACGCCACCGCCGCGGTATCCCGCAAACACGAACGGGGGCGGCGGCGCTGATCGGGCAACCGGCGCTGGTGCTCGAGCGGATCGCCAACCGCGAAGGCGTCGGCACGGTCAAGATCGGCGGCGAGGTCTGGACCGCTCGCTCCTACGACGAGGGCCAGGTCATCGACGCCGGCGAGCAGGTCGAGGTCGTCGAGATTCGGGGCGCCACGGCGCTCGTAATGCCATAGCGAGGAGCAGTTCGTGGTCCTACTGATCGTCATCATCGTCCTGGTCATCGTCGCGCTGGCGATCGCTTCGCGCTCGATCCGAGTGATCCCGCAGGCGCGCGCAGCGGTGCTCGAGCGCCTCGGCCGCTACCACCGCACGCTCGAGCCGGGCCTCGCGATCGTCACGCCGTTCATCGACCGGGTTCGCCCGCTCGTCGACCTGCGCGAGCAGGTCGTCAATTTCTCGCCGCAGCCGGTCATCACGGAGGACAACGTCGTCGTCGCGATCGAGACCGTCCTCTACTTCACGATCACCGATCCGAAGGCCGCGACGTATGAGATCGCGAGCCCGCTGCAGGCGATTGAGCAGCTGACGGTCACGACCCTTCGCAACGTCATCGGCGGCCTCACGCTCGAGCAGACGCTGACCAGCCGCGAGGGCGTTAATACCGACCTTCGCGCCGTGCTCGACGAGGCGACAGGCAAGTGGGGGATTCGCATCAACCGCGTCGAGATCAAGTCGGTCGACCCGCCCTCGGACATCAAGGCGGCGATGGAGAAGCAGATGCGCGCCGAGCGCGACCGTCGCGCCGCGATCCTGACCGCCGAGGGCACCAAGCAGGCGGCGATCCTGACCGCCGAAGGCGAGCAGCAGTCGCAGGTGCTGCAGGCCGAGGGTGCTCGCCAGGCGGCGATCCTGCGCGCCGAGGGTCAGGCCAAGGCGATCGCGACCGTCTTCGAGGCGATCCACGCCGGCAACCCGGACCAGAAGCTGCTCAGCTACCAGTACCTGCAGATGCTTCCCGAGCTCGCCAAGGGCGACGCGAACAAGGTCTTCGTGATCCCATCCGAGTTCACGCAGGCCTTCGCTGGCATCGGCGATTCGCTCACGCGCCTGGGCCTGACGAGCGCGGCGGCAGACAAGCGGCTCGAGGGCGACGGCCCGGCGAGCGGCAGCGACGGCGCGGGCGCCGCTCCTGCGCCCGAGGCGCCGAAGTCCTGAGCGCCGCGCGCCGCTGAGCACCGATGTTCGACTCGCTCGCCGAGAAGCTCCAGGCCGTCTTCAGCGGGATCCGCGGTCGCGGCGTGCTCAGCGAGGAGGACGTCACGCGCTCGATGCGCGAGATCCGCCTCGCGTTGCTCGAGGCGGACGTTAACTTCAAGGTCGTCAAGGAGTTCACAGACACCGTGCGCGAGCGCTGCCTCGGCGCTGAGGTGATCGGCCGGCTCAACCCCGGCCAGCAGGTCGTCAAGATCGTCAACGAGGAGCTCGTGGCGATGATGGGTGGGGAGAACGACGGCCCCGGCGTGTCATTTGCCCCAAGCCCGCCGACGGTGATCCTCATGGCCGGCCTGCAGGGGTCGGGCAAGACGACGGCCGCGGCGAAGCTCGCGCGGCTCCTTCGCACCGAGTACCGAAGCTCCGTCGCGCTCGCGGCGTGCGACCTGCAGCGCCCGGCGGCGGTCGAGCAACTCGTCCGAGTCGGTGAACAGGCGGGCGCGACCGTCTATCAGCAGGGAACCGACCGCTCGCCGCTCGAGGTCGCGCGCTGGGCACTCGAGCGTACGCGCACCGACGGCAAGGACGTCCTGATCGTCGACACAGCGGGCCGCCTGCACGTCGACGCGGAGCTGATGGACGAGCTCGTCGCGATTCGCGACGCCACCAAGCCCGAGCAGGTGATGCTCGTCGTCGACGCGATGACCGGCCAGGACGCCGTCAACGTGGCCGAGCAGTTTGCCGCCGCCGTCGATTTCGACGGCGTGATCCTGACGAAGCTCGACGGCGACGCGCGCGGCGGTGCCGCGCTGTCGGTGCGCGCGGTGACGGGCAAGCCCGTTCTGTTCGCCTCAACGGGGGAGAAGCTCGAGGCCTTCGAGCGCTTCCACCCCGACCGGATGGCGCAGCGCATTCTCGGCATGGGAGACGTTCTGACGCTGATCGAGAAGGCCGAGCGCGAGATTGATCGCGATGAGGCCAAGGAGCTCGAGGAGCGCCTCAAGAAGGGCGATTTCGACCTCGAGGACTTCCTCGGCCAGCTACGGGCGATGCGCCGCATGGGACCGCTCCAGGGACTGCTCGGGATGATCCCGGGGTTCGGCGCGCAGATGCGCGGTGTGAAGGTCGATGACTCCGAGCTCGACCGCGTCGAGGCGATCATTCTCTCGATGACGCCTGAGGAACGCCGGCGCCCGGATCTGATCAAGGGGTCGCGGCGGCTACGCATCGCGCGCGGCTCGGGCACCAACGTGCAGGCCGTGAATCAGCTCGTGAAGCAGTTTGCGCAGATGCGAAAGCTGATGCGACAGGTCGGGCGCGGCAAGATGCCGGACATCGGCGCGCTGATGCGCCAGCAGCGCTGAGGCTGAGGCGCTCAGCTAAGGTGATTGCTGCTCTGAAGTCGATCGAAGGGGAAAAGTGGCTGTAAGACTGAGACTGACCCGCGTGGGCGGACGCAAGGATCCGGTCTGGCGGGTCGTCGTCGCCGATCAGCGCTCGAAGCGCGACGGACGCGTCATCGAGACGGTCGGGCACTACAACCCGCAGACGAATCCGTCGACGATCTCGCTCGACGAGACGCGGGTGCGCGACTGGCTCGCGCGCGGCGCGCAGCCGACCGCGACGGTGCGCAAGCTGCTTCGCATCAACGGCATCCCCGGCTAGATGGATCCGAGCGAGCTACTCCAGTACCTCGCTGAGGGACTCGTTGACGACCCCGAGGCCGTCGAGGTTGACCGCTTCGAGGAGTCCGACGGCTCGATCACCCTGGAGCTCGCGGTCGGGCCGGATGACTACGGCAAGGTGATCGGCCGCGGCGGTCGCACGGCTCAGGCGCTGCGGATCGTCGTCGGCGCCGCCGCGGAGCCCGGTCGGCGGATCATCGTCGACATCGTCGACTGAGGCTTGGTCGCGCGGTGGTCCTCGCGGGCCTCGTCGGCAGGCCGCACGGTCTCGATGGGAGCTTCCACGTCTCGCGGGCGAACGCGGCGCTGCTCGAGCTCGGGACACAGGTCATGGTGGCGGGCGAGCAGCGCGCGATCGTGCGCCGCGCGGGGACCGACGAGCGGCCGATCATCCGGCTCGAGGGCTGCGAGGCCCGCGCCGGCGCGCAGGCCCTCCTCGGCAGCCGCCTCGAGGTCGCTGAACCGGCTCGGCCCCAGCTTGGCGAGGATGAGTGGTGGGCGGAGGAACTCGAGGGCGCGCGCGTCTTCGACGGCGAAGTCGAGCTCGGCATCGTGAGACGGCTGCTCGCTCTGCCGTCGTGCGAATGCCTGGAGGTCGAGCGCACCGGCGGGGGCGCGGATCTGCTCGTGCCGCTCGTGCGCGACGCGATCCGCACGGTCGACGTCGCGGCCGCACGGATCGACGTCGACCTGGCGTTCCTGGGGGAGCAGGCGTGAAGCTCGATGTCGTCACGCTGTTCCCCGAGTGGTTCGAGTGGTTTCACTCCCAGCGGCACGTGGCCAACGCGCTGCGCGCCGGGAGCGAGCTGACGATCATCAACCCGCGCGATCACACTCCGCTCGGCGGTGGTCAGGTCGACGACGCGCCGTTCGGGGGCGGGGCTGGGATGGTGCTGCGCGTGGACGTGATGGACGCGACGCTTCGCAGCCACTACGGCGTCGACCCGACGACGCTTCGCAACGCGCGGCGCGTGATCGCGCTGGCGCCCGGTGGGCGCCTGCTCGACGACGAGTTGGTGCGCGAGCTCGCCGGCGAACCGGCGCTGACGTTCTTGTGCGGGCGCTACGAGGGGTTCGACGAACGGATCGTCGAGCATTACGCGAGCGACGTGATCTCGATCGGCCGCTACGTGCTGGCGGGCGGCGAGCTCGCGGCGATGGTCTGCGCCGACGCGGTGTTGCGGCGGCTACCGGGAGCGCTCGGACACCCGGCGTCGGTCGTCGAGGAGTCCTTCAGCGAGGCGCTCGAGGGGCGGCCTGAATACCCGCAGTACACGCGACCGGCGGAGTTTCGCGGCTGGGGCGTGCCGGCGGTGCTGCTCTCCGGTCACCACGAGGAGATCCGCCGCTGGCGTCTCGAGCAGGCGCGCGAGCGCGGCCGCTGAGCGCAGGCGCTAGGATTTGCGGGCGCGCCGGCGTGCTTGCTGTTGCGCGCTTCCTTTTGCCATGAGCACCGTCATCGACACCATCGAGCGCGCCCAACTGCGCCGCGTTCCCGAATTTCGTGCCGGCGACCGCCTGCGAGTTCACTTCGTCGTGATCGAGGGAACGCGCCGGCGCACCCAGGTGTTCGAGGGTGTCGCGATCAAGCGCCAGGGGCAGGGCGTGCGCGAGACCTTCACCGTCCGCAAGCAGTCCTTTGGGGTTGGCGTCGAGCGGACGTTCCCGCTTCATTCGCCGAAGATCGAGCGCATCGAGGTGTCCGCCCGCGGCGACGTGCGCCGGGCGAAGCTCTACTACCTCCGCGACCGCGTCGGCAAGCGCGCGCGGGTGCGCGAACGCGGGTACGTCGGCCCCGAGGTCGCGATCGAGCCCGGATTGCTGCACGGCGCTGCGGCGGCCGATGTCGAGGACATCGAGGCGACCGAGGAGTTCGACGGCGACGTCGAGACCGGCGCCGACGGCGAGGTCACGGCCGCCGACGATGCGCCGGCCGAGGCTGTCGAGGACGCGCCGGCAGAGACCGATGACGTTGTCGAGGAGCCGGCGGGCGACGCTGAGAGCGCCGTCGAGGAGGACGCGCCGGCGGCGACCGACGAGGTCGTCGAGGAGCCGGCGGGCGACGCTGAGAGCGCCGTCGAGCAGGACGCGCCGGCCGAGCCGGTTGATGGGGCGGAGACCGAGCAGCCCGCCGCCGAGGCGGACGCCGACGCGCAACCGGAGGCAAACGAGGAGGCTGCTGCGGGGGAGCCGGAGCCTGACTCGCCCAACGAGCCGGCGTGAGCCTCCGGCGTCTCGCCCGAGGCAACCAGATTGTCGAGTTCGTCCTGATCGTCGCGCTGGCCCTCGGGCTGGCGTTTGCGATTCAGGCCTGGGTGGTCAAGCCCTACCGCATTCCGAGCGGCTCGATGTACCCGACTCTCAGGATGGGGCAGCGCGTCCTCGTCGATCGGATCGGCAACGACTTCTTCGGCCCGTCGATCGGTGACATTGTCGTTTTTCACCCGCCGGCCGGCGCCGCCGATGAGATCTGCGGGGACCTCCACGAGAAGATCGGCGCGGCGTGCGATCGCCCGACCAAGGGGGAGGCGACCGACAACTACATCAAGCGCGTCGTCGGCCTCCCCGGCGACCTGATCAAGATCATCGCCGGGCGGGTCTACCGCAACGGGAAGATCGAGAAACAGAGCTATGCGAACTTCTCCGGCTGCAACGGCTCGGTCCCCGACTGCGACTACCCGACGCCGATCCGGGTTCCGGCCGGTCACTACTTCATGATGGGCGACAATCGTGACCACTCCGACGACAGCCGGTTCTGGGGACCCGTTCCACGCGGCTGGATCATCGGAGAAGCCTTCTTCACCTACTGGCCGCCCGACAGGATCGGCTTCCTCTAACGCCAGGAGGCGGCGTACGGCACGGCGGCGGGCGAGCGGCCATCGGCTGTTCGCATTCGATCGAGCGCTCGGCTACCGCTTCGTCGCCGGCGCCGACGAGGCCGGCCGCGGCTGCCTCGCCGGCCCGCTCGTCGCGGCCGGCGTGCTGTTCGATTACGAGGCGCTGACGACGCGCGAGCTGCGCTCGCTGAGCGCGCTCAACGATTCTAAGCAACACGACCACGAGGCGCGCGAGGAGCTCTACCCGCGGGTCCTCGCCTGCGCGCGGCGCGTGATCGTCGTCTCGCGCTCGGTGCGGGGCATCGACGCGCGCGGGCTGCACGTGACGAACCTCGCTGCGCTTCGCGACGCCCTGCGCGGCGTCGCGGT
>DATGHN010000057.1:0-3659 GCA_035308005.1 Solirubrobacteraceae bacterium | reverse complement strand
CACGAACGCCCCACCGATCCAAAGCTTGTAGGTCTTGCGGACCTCGAGCCGGGCCACTACCGCATCACCGGGCCCATCACCGCACCACCCTCAGATACGGCCGCAGACCCGCGGGACCGCCCTCACGCCCAAAGCCCGACTCCTTGTAACCGCCGAAGGCGGCGGTCGGGTCAAAGTGGTTGTAGGTGTTCTGCCAGACGACGCCGGCGCGCAACGCGTTCGCGACCTCAAAGGCCTTGGCGCCCTTGTCGGTCCAGATCCCGGCTGCGAGCCCATACTTCGAGTTGTTGGCCTTCTCGATCGCCTCGGCCTGGGTCCGGAAACTCAAAACGGACACGACCGGCCCGAAGATCTCCTCGACGGCGATCCGGTGTGCCGGCGATACGTCGGTGAACAGCGTCGGTGCGAACCAATAGCCGCGCTCTGGCAGGTCGCAGGAGACGCTCCGCCGTACAGCGCCCTCCTCCTCACCGGCCGCGACCAGCGTCTCGATCCGCTCGAGCTGCTCAGCCGAGTTGATCGCGCCGACGTCCGTGTTCTTGTCGAGCGGGTCGCCGATCCGCAGCCGGCCCATGCGCGCCCACAGCTTGGCGATCACCTCGTCCATCACGCTCTCCTGGATCAGCAGCCGGGAGCCGGCGCAGCAGACGTGGCCCTGGTTAAAGAAGATCCCGTTGACGATCCCCTCCACCGCCTGATCCAGAGCGGCGTCCTCGAAGACGATGTTCGCCGACTTGCCGCCGAGCTCGAGCGTCAGCTCCACTCCACGGCCGGCGAGCGCCGTCTGGATGTCACGGCCGACGGCCGTCGACCCGGTGAAGGCGATCTTGTCGAGACCGGGGGAGCGGACGAGTGCCGCTCCGACAGCGCCATCGCCGGGCAGGATCGAGACGACTCCGTCAGGCAGCTCCGCCTCCTGACAGATCTCGGCCAGCAGCAGCGCCGTTAGCGGTGTGGTCTCGGCGGGCTTCAAGATTGCCGTGTTTCCGCACGCCAAGGCGGGCGCGAGTTTCCAGGCCGCCATCAGCAGCGGAAAGTTCCACGGCACGATCTGACCGACGACGCCCAGCGGCGCGACCTCTCGCGCATTGACCCCGTAACGGAGCTTGTCGGCCCAGCCGGCGTAGTGGAAGAAGTGCGCGGCGGCGAGCGGGATGTCCACATCGCGTGATTCACGCAGTGGCTTGCCGCCGTCGAGCGTCTCGCAGACCGCCAGCTCACGTGAGCGCTCCTGGATCAGTCGCGCGATCCGGAACAGGTACTTGCCGCGCTCGCGGGCCGGAAGCGCAGCCCAGCGGGGCTGCGCAGCGCGCGCAACCTCGATCGCACGTTCCACGTCACGGGGACCGGCCCAGGCGATCTCCGCGATCG
This sequence comes from Solirubrobacteraceae bacterium, assembly GCA_035308005.1. Lineage (GTDB taxonomy): Bacteria > Actinomycetota > Thermoleophilia > Solirubrobacterales > Solirubrobacteraceae > Palsa-513. The sequence goes on along the minus strand of DATGHN010000057.1, from coordinate 2,288 downwards.
GCTCCTCTTTGGCCGGGTTGATCGTCGGTTCGTAGCGCGGTTCGGCGGGCTCGCAGAAGGCGCCGTCGATGAACAGGCCGTAACGCTCGGCGAGTCGCAGGTGGTCGGTCGCCTCGGGCGCGGGTGCGTACTCCCAGACGATCGATTGGCGTGATTCGACTGTCATTCCTTGGAGAAGTCCTCACTACGCCCGTACCGCCCCGATTCGGTCTTGGCGTATTGCATGAGCAGGTCGTTCAGCACCGAGGAGGCCCCGATTCGGAAGCGGTCCGGCGTCAGCCAATCGTCGCCGAGGGTCTCCTTGACGAGCACGAGGCGGTGAAGTGCCGCCTTGCTCGTGGAGACCCCGCCGGCCGCCTTGAAGCCGACGATGCGCCCGGTCCGATCGACGTGGTCACGGATCGCCTCGAGCATCACCAGGCAGACACCGGGCGTCGCGCCGGCCGACGCCTTGCCGGTGGACGTCTTGATGAAGTCGGCGCCGGCCTCCATCGCCAGCATCGACGCGTGCCGCACATGGTCGTAGGAGCCGAGCTCGGACGTCTCGAGGATCACCTTCAGGTGCGCGTCACCGCAGGCTTCCTTGATCAGCGCGACCTCGCGCATCACGCGCATGTCGTCGCCGGAGAGGAAGGCCTCACGCGAGATCACCATGTCGATCTCCTCGGCTCCGGCCGCAACCGCATCCTCGGTGTCGCGGAGCTTGGCCTCGAGCGAGACCTGGCCGGCCGGGAAGCCGGTCGCGACCGATGCCGTTGCGACCCCGGTTCCGGCGAGCGCCTCTCGCGCGACCGCGACCATCGACGGGTACACGCAGATCGCCGCCACCGACGGGATCTCCGGCATCGTCGGCGCCGGGCAGACCGCTTTGGCGCAGAGCTGTCGCACCTTGCCCGCGGTGTCGGCGCCCTCGAGCGTCGTCAGGTCCAGGAAGGACACCGCGAGGCGGATGCCCTGCTGCTTGGCGGTCGTCTTGATCGAGCGCGCACCGAGCTGTGCGGCGCGCTCCTCGATACCGACGCGATCGACATGTGCAAGCTGACGGCCCATCAGATGTTCGAGGCTAGCTCACCCGGTTTGGCGTTTCCACACTACGCTCGTGACGATGAAACGTGTGCTCGTCTTCTGCGGATCCAGCCCCGGCCGGTTGCCGGCCTATGTCGAAGCGGCGACGGCGCTCGGCAACGAGCTCGCCGCGCAGGGCATCGGCGTGGTCTACGGCGGTGCTCAGATCGGCGTGATGGGCGCGCTGGCTGACGCCGTCCTCGCGCAGGGCGGTGAGGTGATCGGCGTGATTCCGCGCCTCCTTTTGGAGAAGGAGGTCGCGCACGTCGGTGTCCGGGACATGCGCGTCGTCGAGACGATGCACGAGCGCAAGGCGCTGATGGAGTCACTGGCGGACGGAATCATGGCGCTCCCCGGCGGGTTCGGAACCCTCGAGGAGCTGTTCGAGATCACTACCTGGTCGCAGCTCGGCATCCACAGCAAGCCGATCGCGTTGCTCAACGTCGCCGGCTACTGGGATCAGATGCTGGCCTTCATCGACCACATGGTCGCCGAACGCTTCCTGCGTCAGGAGCAGGTCGACGCGCTGCTGGTCGGCGATTCAGCCGCGGAACTGCTCGCGCGGATGGCCGAGTTTCAGCCCGTCGTGCCCGACAAGTGGCTCGATCGCTCGCAGACCTGAGCGGCTGAGCGCTCAGAGCGTGCCGAACACGCGGTCTCCGGCGTCGCCCAGACCGGGCCGGATGTAGGCGTTCTCATCGAGGCCGCGGTCGACGGCCGCGGTCCAGATCTGAACGTCGGGATGCGACTCCGACACCGCCAGGATGCCCTCCGGTGCCGACACCAGGCAGACCAGTCCGAGCCGTTGCGCACCCGCCTCCTTGAGATGCTGGAGCGCGTTGACGGCACTGCCGCCGGTGGCGAGCATCGGGTCGAGCACGAAGACGCGCGACTCGGCGAGCCCGGGCGGCAGCCGAGAGTAGTAATCGACGGCCGTATGCGTGTGCTCGTCGCGCGCCATCCCGAGGTGCCCGACGCGAGCATCTGGCAGCAGACGCAAGAAGCCGTCGACCATGCCGAGGCCGGCGCGCAGCACCGGCACGACGACGACCTGCTCAGAGAGGCGCGCCCCGCGGGTCGGCTCGAGCGGCGTCTCGATGTCGGTCTCAACGACCTTGAGCTGCCGAGCGACCTCGACCGCCAGGATCGCCGAGCACTCGTAGAGCGCGTGACGGAAGTTCGGCCAGGTGGTGTCACGGTCGCGGAGAACGGTGAGCCGGTCA
>DATGHN010000056.1:0-2855 GCA_035308005.1 Solirubrobacteraceae bacterium | reverse complement strand
TAGGGTGGCGACGGCGATGATTGCCGTGGTCGCAAGAGACAACGCGCCGCCGGCACTCGAAGAATTCGACGATCCGAGCCCGAGTGAGGGCCAGCTCGCCGTCGATGTCTTGGCGGCGGGGATGAACCCGGTCGACCTGGCGATGATGCGCTCGGGGGCGCTCCCCGCGGTGCCCGGCAACGAGGGTGTCGCCCTCGCCGCCGACGGCAGCCGCTTCTATTTCGAGCGCACGATCACCCCATTCGGATCGTTCGCGCCCCGCGCCCTCGTCGCCGCCGAGCTCCCGATCCCGCTTCCCGAGGAGCTCTCGACCGCCGACGCGCTGGCGATCGGGATCGCCGGCCTCGCCGGCTGGCTCGCCCTCGAGCGCGCGGCTGCGTTGCAGCCCGGCGAGAGCGTCCTCGTCCTTGGCGCCAGCGGCGCGGTCGGGCAGATCGCTACGCAGGCCGCGCGCCTGCTCGGCGCCGGACGCGTTGTCGCTGCTGCACGCGAGCGCGCGGCCGTAGCCGGCCTCGGCGCCGATGCAGTCGTCGAGCTTACGGGCGACTACGCCGCGGCGCTTCGCGAGGCCGCCGGCGACGGCTTCGACGTCGTCGTCGACCCGCTCTTCGGAAAACCACTCGAGGCCGCGCTCGCCGCGAGCGCACCTGGTGCACGCCTCGTCTCCGTCGGTGCGAGCGCCGGCGCGACGGCGACGATCGATCGCTCGGCGCTGGTCGGGCGGACCCTCCTGACGCACGGAAACCGCACGACGCCCGTCGAGGTCAAGCGCAAGGCCTACGAGCGCATGTGCGGCCACGTCCTCGCCGGCGAGCTTGCGGTGCTCAGCGAGGAGATTCCGCTCGAGCGCTTCGCCGAGGCGTTCGAGCGTCAGCGCAGCCACCCGCACGTCAAGCTGGTGCTGACCAACCGCGAGCCTGGAGGAACGCCTTGAGCGAGCGCACGACCCCGCCGTTTCGTGCCGACCACGTCGGAAGCCTGCTTCGCCCGCCCGAGGTCAAAGCCGCGCGCGAGCGCTTTGCCGCCGGCGAGATCGATGCCGACGCGCTGCGCGAGGTCGAGAACCAGGCGATCGCGAGCGCCGTCGCGATGCAGGAGGACGTGGGTCTCAAGCTCGCCACCGACGGCGAACTCCGCCGCCAGTCCTGGCACATGGACTTCATCTACCAGCTCGGCGGAATCGTCCACGCGCCCGCAGACGTGCAGGCGGTGCCGTTTCACACACTCGACGGCGAGACGATCGTCTCCTCGCAGGGATCGCTTCGCGTCGAGGACCGCGTATCGCTCGAGCACACGATCTTCGGGGCGGACTTCGAGGCGCTGGCCGCGATGACGACGACGGCCATGCCGAAGCAGACGATCCCGTCGGTGAACATGATCTACGCCCGCGGCGGCCGCGCCTCGATCGATGAGACGGCCTACCCCGACCTCGAGCAGTTCTGGAGCGACATCATCGCCGCCTACGCTGAGGAGCTTCGCCGCCTCGGCGACCTCGGTTGCCGCTACCTCCAGTTCGACGACACGAGCCTCGCGATGCTCGCGGACCCGAGCCAGCGCGAGCGCATCGCGGCGCGCGGTGATGACGCCGACCACCTCCACGTGACCTTCATCCGCTGCCTCAACGACGTGATCGCGCAGAAGCCGCCGGGGATGGCGATCACGACCCACACCTGCCGGGGCAACTACCGCTCGGCCTACTCGGCCTCCGGCGGCTACGACTTCGTCGCCGAGGCGCTGTTCAGCGAGCTTGCCGTCGATGGCTTCTTCGTCGAGTGGGACGACGACCGCTCGGGCGGTTTCGAGCCGCTGCGCTTCGTGCCCAAGGGCAAGACGGTGGTGCTCGGCCTGGTGACGACGAAGACCGGCGAGCTCGAGACCAGGGACGAGATCAAGCGCCGCGTCGAGGAGGCCGCGCGCTTCGTCGACATCGATCAGCTCTGCCTTTCGCCGCAGTGCGGGTTCGCCTCGACGCTCGAGGGCAACGAGCTCTCGCCCCAGCAGCAGACGGCGAAGCTGCGGCTGGTGGTCGAGACGGCGCAGGAGATCTGGGGCTGAGGGCGTGCTGAACGCGACCGCGGGACGGCCGCTGGCGACGACGATCACGGGCTCGATCCCGCGGCCGGCCTGGTTCGATCAGAACCTCGGCGGGCGCACCTTCCGCCAAGCCATGGGGGACTCGCGCTACCGCGAGCAGTACCAGGACGCGGTCAGCGCGCACATCCGCGACCAGGAACGAGCTGGCCTCGACATCGTCACCGACGGCGACTGCCGCTTCGACGCGGACGTCGGCGGTCAGAGCTGGTTTCTCTACCCGGCGCGCCGCCTCGACGGACTGAGCGGGGAAGACTATCCGGCGGTCGGCTATGGCAGCGGGCGCGGAACGATCATCTTCGAGGCGATGGAGGCGCGCATCATGCCGCGTGTCACCGGCCCGATCGCCCGCGGGCGCCTCCAGTACGCGGACGTCTTCAAGCTCGCCCAGGAGCTAACTCCGCGTCCGGTCAAGTTCGGCACGATCACACCCGAGGTGCTTGGCCTCTCGCTGGCAAACGATCACTACTCGAGCTATGGAGAGCTCGTGATGGCGATGAGCGACGCCTTTCACGAGGAACTTCTCGACGTCGCCGCCGCCGGCTGCAGGGTGATCCAGCTCGAGGAGCCGAACGTTCATCTTGCGAGCGTTCGCCGCCGCCCGGGCGTCGAGGAACTCGACGTTTCGTTCTTCGTCGACGTGTTCAACAACACCGTGCGCGGTCTGCGCGAGCGCACCGAGGTGTGGTGCCACTCCTGCTGGGGAAACACCGCACAGCAGCGCCTCTTCGCCGAACCGCGCAGCTACGCCGACGCGCTCGAGG
>DATGHN010000055.1:0-6429 GCA_035308005.1 Solirubrobacteraceae bacterium | reverse complement strand
GCCTGCGGGACGAGCATGCTCCAGCTGCTGAAGCCGAAGATCCGCCCCGACAGCGCCATCACCCAGATCGAAGCCGGCGGCTTGTCGGTCGTGATGAAGCTCGAGGAGTCAAGCGAGCCGAAGAAGAAGGCCTTCCAGCTGCGCGTTCCGGCCTGGACAGCGGCGGCGTAGAAGCTGTTTGCGTCGCCGGAGGCGCCGAGGTTCCACAGGTAGGCGATCGCGGTCAGCGCCAGCAGCGCGAACAGCGCGACGCGCGTGCGCCGCTGCGCGGCGGTGCTCGCGCGCGGGCGCCAGAGGGGCCGGGCCGCCAGTTCGGGGGAGATCGTCATGCTCATCGAGGGCCTTTGTTCGGAGCGGTCGGGATGGCGGCGATCCTGAGCCGCGCGCCTTGAGCGACCCTGCGCGGAAGCTGAGGGATTCCTGAGTGCGCTTCTTCGCTAGGCTCGCGGACGACGATGAGCGACGACGTCTGCGAGCACCTCGAGCACCTCAATCCGAACGTCGAGCCCGACAGCCACGAGGGCTGCACCGACTGCCTGGCGATCGGCTCGACGTGGGTTCATCTGCGCGAGTGCATGACCTGCGGCCACGTCGCCTGCTGCGACTCGAGCCCCAACCAGCACGCGACGCGCCACCACCGCGCGACCAGACACCCCGTGATCCGCTCGCTCGAGCCGGGCGAGAACTGGCTGTGGTGCTACGTCGACGAGGTCGCTGCCACCTTCGGCTAGACCTCGGCGCGCGCCGCGGTGTGGGAGTCGATGAAGGAGAGGGTGCGCTGCCAGGCGTCGTCTGAGGCGTCCTGGAACTCCTCGTGGAGGCGGTCGAAGAAGCTGTGCGGGGCGCCGTCGAAGCTGACGATCTCGTGCTCGACGCCGGCGGCGGTCAGCGCCTCATCGAATTCCTCGTTGACCTCGGCTCCGATGTGCGCGTCGGCCCCGGCCTGGAGCGCGAGGATCGGCGCGGTCATCTGCTCGACGGCGCCGATCGGCCCGGCGTCGCCGTTTCGCTCGCTCGGCATGCCGTAGAAGCCGACCGCCCCCGCCAGGTCGTGCCCGCCGGCTGAGGAAAGCCACGAGTTGCGGCCGCCGAAGCAGAAGCCGACCGTGAAGACGCTCTCGACGCCGAGCGAGCGCAGGTGCGCGACGGCGGCGCCGACGTCGGCCTGGACGCCGGCCGGCGTGGTCTGCGTGACATGGTCCATGTAGGAGAAGTCATCGTCGCGCTTTGAGACGCCCGCGGTGCGCCCGAAGTAGTCGATCGCGACGGCTGCGTAGCCGCGCTCGGCGAAGCGCATGGCCAGCTCCTCATAGAAGTGGTAGAGGCCGCGCACGTCGGGGAGGATCACGACGCCCGCGCGCGCCGGCTCGCCGGGCGTCGCGACGAACGTCGCGAAGGCGTTTCCGTCAGCCGCGTTCAGCACGACGTCCTCGTGGTTCACGGCGGCTCCGGCAATGACGGGGATCGGCGGCGCGGAATCCGGTTCGTGGCACATGCGGGGCTCCTTTGCGGGTCGGTGGGCGGATCGTAGATAACGTGGCGCCGATGCTGCTCCCGCCGCCCGCCCGCCCCGACGCCTGGGCCGTGTCGTTCCCGGACGGGCGGGCGAGCTACGCCGAGCTCGAGGCCGCCGCGGCGGCGCTGCGCGAGCGCCTGCCTCAGGGCGATGCGCCGCTCGCGCTGTGGACGACGCCCGAGCTCTCGACGGCTGTGTCGCTCGTCGCCGGCCTGCGCGCCGGACGCCGGCTGGTGCCGATCGACCGCAAGAGCGGCCCGGGGGAGCTCGAGCGGATCGTCGAGGTCAGCGGGGCGGTCGCGCTGCTTGGGCCGCCGGGGGCCGCGATCCGCGGTCTTCCGACGATCTCACTGGGTGAGGGTGGCGCGGGTGCCGATGCGCCCGATCGCTCACACGAGGCCGGCCTGATCGTCTTCACGAGCGGGACGACCGGGCCCTCGAAGGGAGTCGTCCTCTCGGCGGCGGCGATGGCCACGAACCTCGACGCGCTCGCCGCGGCGTGGCGCTGGAGCGACGCGGACGTGCTCGCCCACGCGCTGCCGCTCTTCCACGTCCACGGCCTGGTGCTCGCGACGCTCGGGACGCTTCGCCTCGGCGGCGAGGTGCGCCACCTCGGCGGCTTTGACCCGGCGGCGCTCGCGCGCGAGATCGAGAGCGGCGCGACGATGGTCTTCGCGGTACCGACGATGTATCGCCGCCTGGCCGACGCCGCGGAGGCCGATCGTCGCCTCGCGGACACGCTCGCGCGGGCGCGGCTGCTCGTCTCGGGCTCGGCGGCGCTGCCGGCGGCGGAGCACGTTCGCTTCGAGCGCCTGACGGGGCAGCGGATCGCCGAGCGCTACGGGATGAGCGAGACGCTGATGATCGCGGCCGTTCGAGCCGACGGCGAACGGCGCCCCGGGCATGTCGGGCCGCCGCTCGACGGCGTGAGCGTGCGGATCGTCGGCGAGGATGGCGCCGAGGTCGCCGCCGACGGCGAGGCGATCGGCGAAGTGCTCGTCCAGAGCCCGTCGCTCTTTGACGGCTACCTCGGCGCGGCGGGCGAGGCGGCGGCAGCGTTTCGCGACGGCTGGTTTGCGACCGGCGACCTCGCCGTCCTCGCGCCCGACGGCTACCTGCGCCTCGTCGGGCGCCGCGGCAGCGATCTGATCAAGACGGGCGGCTACCGCGTCGGGGCCGGGGAAGTCGAATCGGCACTGCTCGAGCATGACTGCGTCGCCGAGGCTGCGGTGCTCGGCGTCGCCGACGCAGACCTCGGCGAGCGGATCGTCGCCTGGGTCGTCGCGCGCCCCGACCGGACGGCGCCGTCTGAGCGCGAGCTGATCGATCACGTGGCGCTGACGCTGACGCCGCACAAGCGCCCGCGCGAGGTGCGCTTCGTCGCGGAGCTGCCGCGCAACCAGATCGGAAAGCTGCGAAAGAGCCTGCTGATTCAGGGCTGAGCAACACCGCGGACGGCGCAAAGGTGCGTCGCGGGACTGCGGGGAAACCTGCAATTTGCGGGAATCTTGCCCCTGCAAAGAGCTTTCGAAATCCCGCGTGCGTCGGTGGAGCGTGCTAGATTGCCGCCCACACAAGAGCCGAATCCCTGGCACGGCGCCGGGGAACCGGGGAACCAGGTTGTTGGGGCGAATCTGCGGAGATCCGCTAGAAGCGCTGCTCTTTCAGCGCTAGCCCGTCAGCTAACCCGGGAGGCTCAAGAGAGAGGTCTTTGTGCGGCTGCGTTACGTCGGCAGCGTTGGTAGTGCCCTATTGGCCATGGCCGCCTTCGCGCCGGCGGCACTGGCGGACTCCTCTCCCAGCGACGCGGGCGGCGCAACCGCTCCGGTCGGCGCGACCGGCCCGACCGGCGCGACTGGCGCGACAGGAAGCACGGGCAGCACCGGTGCTCCCGTCGCGCTGACGCCTCCGGCGCCGTCGGTGCCGCCGAAGTCGCCGATCGTGCTCGGCAAGCACCAGTCGCCCGACTTCGTCTACCGCGGTCCGGTGTTCGTGCAGACGGCCGGCGGGATCGCGCCCTACGTGCCGAACACCCAGGTCGCAAGCGTCAGCGGCGGGACGGTCGCCGGCGTCGCGAACAAGGGACTCCCGCACCTCGTCGTGCCCGGTGATCGCGCCGAGATCATCAACGGCCTCGCCGCGGCCCCCGAAGCCGCACCGCTGACCGTCAAGCGAATGATCTGGGCCGCCAACAAGATCATCGGCCGCCCCTACGTCTTCGGCGGCGGCCACCGCTCGTTCATCTCGAACGGCTACGACTGCTCGGGAACCGTCTCCTTCGCGCTCCACGGCGGGCGCATGCTGAAGTCGCCGCTTGACTCGAGCCAGTTCATGGCCTGGGGGGGCAGCGGGCAGGGCCAGTGGGTCACGATCCTGACCGACCCCGCCCACGCCTATCTCGATATTGCGGGACTGCGCCTCGACACAAGCGCCGCCGACGACCCCACCGACCAGCAGGGACCCCGCTGGCGGCCGCTTCGCCCCGGTAATGGCGGGTACACGATCCGCCACCCCTTCGGGCTCTAGTCGATCAGCCGTCCTCGCAGACGCCAGATCGCGAGGCGCCACATCAGCGCCGCGAACAGCAGCAGCACGCCCGCATGGGCGAGGTCGGCGGTGGCGAGGTTGCCGAGCGCCGCGTCGCGGACGAGCTCTACGCAGTGGTAGAGCGGGTTGAACTTGGCGATCTCGCGGATCCCGGCCGGGAGCTTTGAGACCGGGAAGAAGGTGCCGGCGACGAGGAACATCGGCGTCAGGACGGCGCTGGTGATGTAGTTGAAGTTGTCGATCCGCTGGGCGATCGCCGCGAGCAGGACGCCGAAGCCGGCGAATCCGAAGCCGGTGATGAAGCCGATCGGGACGATCAGCAGCATGCCCGGCTCGGGGTGCAGGCCGAAGACGATGCCGACGACGAGCGGCGCGAGGCCGTAGACGCCGGAGCGGATCGCGATCCAGAGGATCTCGGCGGTTACGAGCTCCTCGACGTCGACGGGCGCCGCCAGCATCGCGTCGTAGGTGCGCTGGAAGCGCCAGCGGATGAAGGTGTTGAACATGCCCGGGAACGCGGAGGAGAAGAGCACCGCCGTCGCGACGACACCGGTCGCGATGTAGTCGAGGTAGCTGACGTGGCCGATGTGGGGGACCAGCGAGCCGATCCCGGCGGCGAACGCCAGCAGGTAGATCGTCGGCTGGACGATCGAGGAGAACGTCGTCGCCTTCCAGTAGTGGCCGAAGAGGACGACGTCGCGGCTCATCACGCCGGCCAGCGCGGCCGGCTCGAGGCGACGGACGCGGCGCGGGGTGGGTGGGGTTGGGCTGGTCTCGAGCAGGCGACTGAGCCTACCGCCTTGATCTAAGGTGTCGGCGTCCAGGGGAGGAGAGTCAGTCATGTTCAAAGACGTAATCGTCGCGATCGACGGACGGCCGACCGGGCGCGATGCTCTGGCGCTGGCTCGAACGCTGGTCGCACCAGAGACCAAGATCTCACTCGCGCACGTACACGAGCTGTCGCCCGTGCGTGGCGCGAGCGGCGCCTACGGCCCGCAGGAGACGGCCGAATCGCGGGCGTTGCTCGAGGCCGAGCGCGAGACCGCGGCAGTCGATGCGGAGCTCCTGACGATCACCGCGTCGTCGGTCGGGCGGGGCCTTCACTACCTGGCGGCTGAGCACAGCGCGGATCTGCTCGCAGTCGGTTCGAACCCACTCAGCTTTGTCGGGCGGGTGGTGCTCGGCGACGCGACGCGGGCTTCGCTGATCGGCGCTCCCTGCGCGGTGGCCGTCGCGCCGCTCGGCTTTGCGGGCGCGGCGCGATCGATCTCGAGCGTCGGCGTCGGCTACGACGGCTCGAGCGAGAGCCAGCTCGCGCTCGAGCGCGCGCGCGAGATCGCGAGCCTGCACGGCGCGGCGCTGCGTGCGCTGACGGTCGTTGAGCCGTCGAGCTACCCGGAATTCATGCGCACCGCGGTCGGCGGGGCATCTGAGGATGAGCGGGTCGCGGCGGCGCGCGAGGAGCTCGCCGCGCTCGATGGGGTGAGCGGTGAAGTCGAGGTCGGGCTCGCCGGCGAGGAGCTGGCTGAGTTCGGCGGCGACGTCGATCTGCTCGTGATCGGCTCGCGCGGCTACGGGCCGATCCGGACCCTCATGTTCGGTAGCACCGCGACCCATCTCGCGGGCAACGCGCGCTGCTCACTGCTGGTCCTGCCGCGCGCCTGAGCTATTCGATCTCAGCGCCCGTCAGCGCAACGAACGCGTCCTCGAGGTTGGCCGGGCGCAGCGTGCCCTGCGGAGCGTCGTCGCCGAGGCGCTCCGCGGCAAGGATCGCGACGGCCGCGCCGCTTCGGCGGCTGACCCAGCCGCGGCTCGTGGCGTCGGCGGCGACCTCGGCCAGCTGAGTGGGTGCGCCGTAGACCTCGAGCACGCGCTCGCCGGCGTGGGCGCGGGTCAGCTCGGCGGGCGTGCCCTGGGCGATGACCTTGCCTGACGACATGATCGCGACGACGTCGGCGAGGCGCTCGGCCTCCTCGATGTAGTGCGTCGACATCAGCATCGTCACGCCCTCGCTGCGAAGGCCGTCGATCAGCGTCCAGAGCTCCTGGCGGATCTGAGGGTCAAGGCCGACCGTCGGCTCATCGAGCAGCAGCACACGGGGGCGGTGGATCAGGCCGCGCGCGACGAGCAGGCGCCGGCGCATCCCGCCAGAGAGCTGGTCGACCTTGGTGTCAGCGCGCGCTTCGAGGTTGGCGATCGCGAGCGCTCGGTCGACAGCCTCGCGGCGCTCGTTGCGCCCGACGCGGTAGAGGCGCGCGAACACGCCAAGGACCTGGCGCGCGGTCAGCTCGACGTCGAGGTTGTCGAGCTGCGGCACGACGCCCATCTCCATGCGCGCCTGCTTTGACTCGGAGGGCAGCCGGTAA
>DATGHN010000054.1:0-4567 GCA_035308005.1 Solirubrobacteraceae bacterium | reverse complement strand
CGTCGACTACTTCGTCGCCCACCAGGCGAACGCGCGGATCGTGACCGCCGTCGCCGACGCCCTCGGCGTCCCGAGCGAGCGCGTCAGCTTCAACGTCGAATGGACAGCCAACACCTCGGCCGCGTCGATCCCGCTGGCGCTGGCGGCGGCCGAGCGCGACGGGCTCCTTCGTCCGGGTGCGCTCGTCGGCATGGTGGCGTTCGGCGCAGGCTTCGTATGGGCGGCGGGACTCGCCCGCTGGAAGGCGAACCAGACATGACAACGACAAGGAGGCCCTGATGGCAGAGCTGACCGAAGACGCTGTGCTCGCCGGAGTGCGCGAGGAGCTCGAGCAGCTGAAGGTGCCCGGCGCGGCCGAGGCAACGATGGACACCGAATGGCGCGACCTCGACATCGACTCGCTCGAGCTCGTCGAGCTCGTCACCGCGCTCGAGGATCGCTTCGACGTCAAGATCGCCGACGGCGAGCTGAAGTCGATCGCCGGCGTCGGCGACGCGGTCAGGCTAACGCTGCGGCTGGCAAACGAAGGGTCGGCGCAGGCGTGAGCGTCGCGGTCACCGGCCGCGGTGTCGTGACCTCGCTCGGCGAGGGCGCCGACTCCTTCTTCGACGCGCTCGCCGCCGGGCGCTCGGGGATCGCCGACGGCATCTCCCGCGCGCTCGACTTCGATCCCGAGCGCTATCAGGATCCGCGCGTCGCCCGCCGCACCGACCGCTACGCCCAGTTCGCCGTCGCGGCGGCCGAGCAGGCGGCGGCCGAGTCCTCGCTCGCGGACTGCGACCCCGAACGCGTCGCGGTCATCATCGGCACCGGCGTCGGCGGCCTGATCACGCTCCAGGAGCAGTGCACCTCGTTCCTCGAGCGCGGCGAGCGCGGCGTCTCGCCGAACTTCGTACCGATGATGATGCCCAACGCCGCCGCGGGCCTGGTCGCGATCCGCCACGGCCTGCACGGCCCGGGCTTCAGCGTCGCCTCCGCCTGCGCGACCGGCTCCCACGCCATCGGCGAGGGGATGCGGATGATCGAGCGCGGCGAGGCCGACGTCGTGGTCGCCGGCGGTACGGAGGCGGCACTGACGACGCTCTGCATCGCCGCCTTCCGCCGCATGGGCGCGCTCTCCACAGACGGCGTCTCGCGTCCCTTCGACGCGCGCCGCGACGGCTTCGTGATGGGCGAGGGCGCGGGCATCCTGATCCTTGAGCGCGAGGAGCACGCCGCCGCGCGCGACGCGCACGTCTACGGCCGCGTTGCCGGCTACGGCGCCTCAAACGACGCCTTCGACATGGTCCAGCCCGACGAGACCGGCGCCGGCGCGCTCGTCGCGATGCGCGCCGCCCTGGCCGACGCGGGCGCAAAACCCGACGACGTCGGCTTCATCTCCGCGCACGGCACGGGGACGCCGATCAACGACCGCATCGAGACGCTCGCGATCCGTGAGCTGTTCGGCTCGGACGCCCCGCCGGTGTCCTCGACCAAGTCGGCGATCGGGCACCTGCTCGGCGCCGCCGGCTCGACCGAGGCGCTCGTCTGCATCGAGGCGCTTCGCCGGGGCCTGCTGCCGCCGACGATCAACTACGAGGTTCCCGATCCCGACTGCGACCTCGACTACCTGACCGACGGCGCACGCGAGGCGCCCGACGTCACCCTCGCGCTGTCGAACTCGTTCGGCTTCGGCGGCCAGAATGCCTGCCTGGCGTTCGCCGCGGCGTAGCCTTCAGCGATCGCGAGCCGCCGCAGAATCGACACCGAGGCCTCGATCCTCGACGCCGCCCGCCAGGCCCTCGCCGAGGAGCCCTACGAGCGGATCACGATCGACGCGATCGCGCGCCGCGCGTTCGTCAGCCGTACGGCGCTCTACTTCTACTTCCCCAACAAGCGGGCCGTCATCGACCGCCTGATCCAGGTCGCCTTCTCCGAGATCTACGAGGGCGCCGCGCCCTACCTCGACGGCGACGGCGATCCGCGCCGCGACCTCCACCGCGGGCTGACGGCAACCGTCGAGGCCGTCCGCCGCAACGCGGTCGTCCTCCAGCTGGCGGCGCAGCTATCGGGGCGGCTCGACCGAATCCCGCCGGAGTGGGAGCCCTACGTGATGCGCCTTCGAAACGCCGCCGCCCGGCGGATCCGCGGCGACCAGCAGCGCGGCATCGCGCCCGCCGACATCCCCGCCGGCACATCGGCGAACGCGCTGCTCGCGATGGTCGAGGCGCAGGTCGTGCGCGAGGTCGTCGTCGGCGGCTCGGACGCCGCCGAGACCGCGCGCGTACTCGCCGAGCTGTGGTGGCGCGCCGTCTACGCGCGCCCGAGCGACTGAGCGGTCCGGTCGGGTTTGGTGCTGTATTGCCGCGAAGCGACGGCGTCGTTCTGAGGACTGTCTCGCCCAGGGTGCGCTCGAGTCGATTCGCGCTCCATTCAGAAGGTTGGCAGTCTGGCGCCTGTCGGCGACTTAGACTCGCGGCGATGTCGTTGCACCTCTTTGCGGGTCTTCGAGTGCGGGACTTCCGAGCGGCTCGACGCTGGTACCAGCGGTTGCTCGGCGAGCCCGCGTTCTTCCCCCATGCCACTGAGGGGGTATGGACGCTTGCCGAGGACCGATCGGTCTACGTGGTGGAGCACGCCGAAGAGGCCGGCCACTGCGTGGTGACGATCTTCCTCGACGATCTCGATGCCCAGGTGGCCACGATCGCTGCCCGCGGGCTTGAGCCCGACGAGCGCGAGACGCTCTCCAACGGCGTACGCAAGGCCGTCTATCGCGATCCCGACGGCAACGAGCTGGTCTTCGGCGGCGCGTCGCTCGACGCCGGCTCGTAGCGCCGCCAGTTCGCGCCGGCCGGTCCGCGCGCTGGCTTGAACCGATCGCGCTTAGGCACGCCGCGGGATCCGCAGCGGCTCGAAATTGATCGAAAGCCTGGACATGGCCCAGATGGCGCTTGAGCCGGTCCGTCCCCGACGCCTCACGCCGGGGACACGGGATCGGTGATGTGCTCCTAGCGAGGAAAGTGCTCGTGCACCGCGAACTCGTGGATCTCTGGCGGTCCTGCCTCGATGCCGACGGAGGCCATCGCGGGTCCGATGCGCTCCTGTGAGAAGCGGTCGAAGTGCGCGCGCGACTCCCAGAAGTCGAGCACGCCCCACCCACCTTCCACGGGACCGGACGCGTGGAAGATGAGCCCGTCCGGCGGATTCGTGTCCGGATCGATCGCCGCGTTGAGTCGCTCGATTTGCTCGGCGGTTCCACCAGCCAGCTTGAGGCGGATTCCTACAGCCATGCTGCCTCCCCTGTTTAGATGGCATGACTGTACCCGCCCGGGGCAAGCCAACATGGGTCCAGCGCGTGATCGCTAGTACTGCTACTAGGGGCCGCGTGGGATTCGCAGCGGCTGGAAATTGATCGAAAGTCGGGACATGGCCCAGGTGGCGCTCGAGTCCGGCGCGACCCTTTTCGCGCGGGAGCAGTCGCGTGGTTGGACACGAATTGGGCTGCCGCTCTGCTTGGCGGGTGCGACTGTGCCGATCCCGTCCTCGTCGTCGACCCCGCTTCGTCCAAGACGAAAGTTGAGCGGGGTCCGACGACCCGTTCGCGGCGACGCGGCTCGCGCTCTCTACAGCGGCCAGACGCGGACCCGCAACCCGCAACGGCACACCCGACCGAGCCGTCGTACCAGCCATCTTCGAATAGCACGACATGACGCTACTCGGGCTACCACTGAGCGCCGACTGACCCCGCTCGCTGGCTGCTGCTCCTCACAAAAGCAGCAGCCAGCATCGACGCGAGCGGGTTGCTGATCCGCAGCGCCGCGAAATTGATCGCAAGTCGGGACATGGCCCAGATCGCACTCGCATCAGGCGCGACTCCTTAACGCCGGGGCGACAATCCATCCCCGGTATCGCTTTACTCTACGGCCCGCTCAGCTGTCGCCGAAGGCCTCCATCGGAACGTCTTCGTACAACTCGGAGCGCGACGTCCCTTGAACCACGTACTCGGCGCCAGCGCGGAAGGCGCCGAACGGCGCCTCGTCCTCGTAGAACGCCTCAACATTGATCGAGAGTCGGGACATGGCCCGGTGCGCACTCGAGCGGGCTGATGCTCAGCTGAGCAGGAGCTCCATGAACACGTCAATGCGGGTGGAAGTCAGGCGGAGCGTCTCCCGTGGGACGTGTCGGAAGCCGAATGTCTCATAGAGGTGGACCGCGCTTGAGAGCTTCCGCGACGTGCCGAGAAACAGTGATCGTGCGCCAAGCTCCCGGGCATGGTCGACGGCGGCGGTGAGGAGCTTGTGTCCGATGCCGTGGCCGCGCAACTCGGACGCGACCGCCATCTTCGACAGCTCCCACGCGCCGGTGCCGTCGGGCGCGAGCGCCACGCAGCCGACCGGGAGGCCGTCGAGTTCGGCGATCAGGATCGCCCCGCCGCTGTCGATGTAGGCGGCGACGGGGTTGTCGAGGTGGCGGTGGTCGCGTTCCTCGAGGACGAAGGACCGTGCGATCCACTCCTCGTTGAGGGCGCGAAACGCCGCGGCATCAGCGGCGTCTCTCAGCATCCGAACCATCACGCCGTCACTGTCGG
>DATGHN010000053.1:0-4929 GCA_035308005.1 Solirubrobacteraceae bacterium | reverse complement strand
GCCGGCGACTACCCTGGCGCGTCCGCGGCCGACGAGAATGCATCGCAAACCGCAACCAGGAAGGCCAGATGAGCGATACGCCGGTCGACAAGTTCAGCCAGCCGGTGCTGGGGGACGACAACAAGCTGAAGCTCGCGCTTTTCGGGATCAACCTGCGGGGCGGCGTCACGCTTTCGGACGTCGAGGGCAAGATCGAGGCCGAGTGGGACGAGAACCTGCGCCTGGCCCGCCACGCCGATCGCATCGGGCTCGACGCGATCGTGCCGGTCGCGCGCTGGCGCGGCTACGGCGGCGACGCGAACCTCGGCGACCGCTCGTTTGAGACGTTCACCTGGGCAAGCGGCCTGCTCGCCTCGACCGAGCGGATCATGGTGTTCGCGACCTTCCACGTCCCGCTCGCCCACCCCGTGCTCGCGGCAAAGATGGCCGCAACCGCAGACCACATCTCGGGCGGGCGCTTCGGCCTGAACATCGTCGCCGGCTGGTACACGGCTGAGCTCTCGATGTTCGGCCTCACCCAGCGCGAGCACGACGAGCGCTACGAGGTGGCCGACGAGTGGGCGCAGGCACTGAAGCAGCTGTGGATGGTCGAGGGCGAGCGCGACTTCCGCGGCACCTATTACGACATCCCCGCCGGTGTGCTCGAGCCGAAGCCCCTCCAGAAGCCCTACCCGACGATCATGAACGCCGGAACGAGCCCGGCCGGGCGCGCGTTCGCCTCAAAGCACAGCGATGTGATCTTCGCCGGGCTCACCAACTTCGAGACGGCCGCGACTCAGATCGCCGAGATCAAGCGACTCGCGCGCGAGGAGCACGGCCGTGAGATCCGCGTCTTCGGGCGCGGCCACATCGTCTGCCGCGACACTGAGGCCGAGGCCGAGAAGGTCTACGACCACGTCCACCGCCAGGTCGCCGACTACGCCGGCGCCGCGAACGTGACCGGGATCAGCAAGGAGCACTCGCAGAGCACCGACTGGACGATCGAGGAGCGCCGGCTGCTGGAGGGCATGATCGCCGGCTTCTGGGGAATCCCGATGGTCGGCACGGCGGACCAGGTCGCGCAGAAGATGCTCGATCTGCACGAAGCCGGCGCCGATGGCATCGCGATCTCCTTCGTCGATTACGACGAGGGTCTCGGGCAGATGGAGCGCGAGATCCTGCCGCGGCTGCGCCAGGCCGGCGTGCGCTCCTAGAAGATAATTCGCGGGAAAACCACGATGGCGGCAAGCGTCGTTGCTGGCACCATCCAGCTCTTCACACGGGCGGGCCCAACGTGGGGAAAACGGACGCTTCGGCTGAGTTGGCGCGGGCCGGCTCAGCCGAACCGTACGTTCACGTTCTTTACCTGCGCGTAGGAGACGAGCTCGTCGAGGCTCTCCTCGCGCCCGACGCCCGAATCCTTGACGCCGCCGAACGGCACGCCCGGGAAGTGCTTCGAGGTGTCGTTGATCCAGACGAATCCGGCTTCGACGTCGCGCGCGAAGCGGTGGGCCAGCGAAAGGTCGCGCGTGAAGGCGCTCGCCGTCAGCCCGAGGGAGACGCCGTTGGCGATCTGCAGCGCCTCCTCATAGGTGTCGAACGTCATCGCCGCGAGCACCGGCCCGAAGATCTCCTCCTGCGCGAGGCGGGAGCCGGGATCGACGCCGTCGAACAGCGTCGGGCGCACGAACAGGCCGTTCGCCAGGCGCGGGTCATCGGGCGGTCCGCCGCCGGCGACCACGCGCGCTCCCTCGGCGCGTCCGATCTCCAGGTAGCCGAGGACCTTCTCGTACTGGCGGCGGTGGACGATCGCGCCGGTCTCTGTCGACTCCTCCGCCGGCGGACCGCTGCGCATCGCATCCATCGCAGCGGCGAGCGCCGTGACGAGCTCGTCGTGGATCGAGCGGTGCACGAGCAGGCGCGAGGTCGAGCCGCACGACTGTCCTTGCCAGGTGAAATTCATGCCGCGAAGCGCACCCGCGACGGCCTCCTCAACGTCGGCGTCGGCGAAGATCACGACCGGGTTCTTGCCGCCAAGCTCGAGCGTGACGGTCTTCACGACGCTCGTCGCGGCGCGTTGCTGGATGTGGCGCCCGATCTCTGCCGAGCCGATGAAGGCGAGCCGCCGCACACCGGGGTGTACGACGAGCGCGTCGCCCGCCTCATCGCCATAGCCGGTGATGACGTTCAGCACGCCGGGCGGCAGCACCTCCGCGGCGAGTTCGGCGAGGCGCAGCGCCGAAGTAGAGGTGTGCTCCGACGGCTTGAGGATGACCGTGTTGCCGGCGATCAGCGGAGCGGCGATCTTGGCGCCCGCGAACATCAGCGGGTGGTTGAAGGGGACTATCCGCCCGACGACCCCGAACGGCGTCATCAGTGTGTAGTTGAGGCGATCGGAGTCGCCCGGAATCGTCTCACCGCGCAGCTCGAGGGCAAGGCCCGCGAAGTAGCGCAGTTGCGCCGCGGCGGCGTGTGCGTCGCCGCGCATCTCGCGGATCGGGCTGCCGTTCTCGGCGACGTCGAGCAGCGCGAGCTCCTCAGCGTGCTCGCTGACGGCGTCGGCGAGGGCATTGACGCGGCGCGCACGCTCGGTCGGATTGAGGTGGCGCCAGGACTCGAACGCCGCCGAAGCGGCGCTGACCGCATCGTCGACGTCCTCGGCGCCGCAGCGCGGCACGGTGGCGATCGTCTCGCCGGTCGCCGGGTTGACGACATCGATCGTTTCGCCGCTTCGGGCACTGCGAAGCTCGCCGCCGATCAGCGCCGACCACGTCCTCGAGTCGCTGCCAACCGTCACGTGAGCCACCTCCTTGCCGACAAAGCCAAGCCGCCGCAACCTACAATCGCGCCGGAGCAGTGTCAACGCGCCCCTGCGGGGGTCGGAGGGGCGACATGAGCAGACAGAGCGACGGACGCGTCGCGGTGGTGACCGGCGGTGCCTCGAGCATCGGCCAGGCTTGCGCCGTGCGCCTCGCCGGCGACGGCCATCGCCTCGCGATTGCTGACCTCGAGCCCGCTGCCGAGACGCAGGCGACCATCGAAGCGGCCGGCGGCAGCTGCTTCGCGGCGCCCTGCGACATCTCCTCAGCGGAATCGGTCGGCGCTTTCGCCGATCAGGTCCAGGAGAACTACGGGCGCTGCGATGTGCTGCTCGCCTGCGCCGGCATCTACCCGGTCGCCCACCTCTCGGAGACCGACTGGGAGCTCTGGCGGCGCGTCATGAGCACCAACGTCGACTCGCTCTTTCACCTCTCAAAGGCCTTCGTTCCGGGCATGGTTGAGCGCGGCTGGGGCCGCGTCATCGCGATCAGCTCGACTGTCTTCCACACCGGCACGCCGCGCTTCGCCGCCTACACGACCAGCAAGGGCGCGGTGATCGGTTTCGTGCGGGCGCTTGCGACCGAGGTCGGCGACTCGGGCGTCACGGTCAACTCGATCGCACCGAGCCTCACGCGGACGAAGGGGACGCTCGCCGGCCCCCAGGGCGAGCTCGGCTGGTTTGACCACACACGCGAGCTGCAGGCGATCAAGCGCACGCAGGAGCCGGCGGACCTGGTGGGCGCGGTGTCGTTCTTCGCCTCCGACGACTCCGCCTTCGTGACCGGCCAGACGCTTCCCGTCGACGGCGGCCTGACGAGGGTCTGAGACGATGCGGTCGCCCCTTCATTTGGTCGGAAGCATCCCGCTCAAGGATTCGACAACGGTCTTCAACACGGTCGCGGCGACTGTGGGCGGCGCGCTCGGGTGCATTCCGGACGGCGAGACGGGACCGCGCAGCCGCTGGAACAGCTGGACCGCGCCGACCTACGAGCGCACCGCGGGCCTCGAGCTCGTGCCCCCGCCGCCCGGGAGCTACACGCCGTGGCAGCAGGCGCGCCTGGTCGTCGCCCCCGAGGATCTCGTGCTCGAGCGGATCGGCTTCGCCGACGCGGCGCTTGCGTCCTTTGCGGTCTTCAGCGACCTGCTCGCCAACGAAACGATCGCCTCGGGGACGCGCTTCCAGGTCTGCCTGCCCTCGCCGATCGCGCCGATGACGGTCCTCATCGAGGAAAGCTCGCGCGCCGGGGTCGAGGCCGCGCACCTACGCCAGCTTCACGCCGAGATCGCCGAGATCCTCGACGCCGTACCGCACGACCAGCTGACGATTCAGTGGGACGTCTGCCAGGACGTGGGGATCTGGGAGGGCTACTACCCGGCCTACTTCGGGGATCGTGAGCAGGGGGTCATCGACCGGCTGGCCGCCTGCGCGGGCGTGATCCCGACAGACGTCGAGCTCGGCTACCACCTCTGCTACGGGGACTTCAAGCACAAGCACTTCATGGAGCCGGACGACCTCGGCGTCTGCGCGCAGATCGCCGCCCGCCTCACGGTGGCCGCGCCGCGCGCGATCGACTACATCCACATGCCGGTCCCGATCGACCGCGATGACGACGCCTACTTCGAGCCGCTCTCCGGCGCCGGCCTCGACAACGCGACAACGCTCTACCTTGGGCTCATTCACTACGACGACGGACTCGAGGGCGCCCAGCGGCGGATTGAAACGGCTCGTCGCCATGCACCGGCGTTCGGCGTCGGAACCGAGTGCGGCTTCGGGCGTCGCGACCCCGAGACGATCGTCGCGCTGCTCGAGCTTCACGCGGAGGTTGCGGCGCAGCTCGACCAATGAGCGAGCGCATTCCGATCACCTTCGCCTGCGGGGACTACGACCACGTCCGCGACCTCGCGAGCGGCGCCGTGCCCGTCGAGGGCGTCGCCCTGACGGTCGTTCACCACCCGGTCGAGGAGCTCTTCTTCCGCTTCACGCGCTTTCGCGAGTGGGAGGTTTCAGAGCTATCGCTTGCCAAGTACAGCTCGCTGCGGGCGGCGGGCGATCAGTCGCTCGTCGCGATCCCGGTCTTCACCTCGCGGGCGTTCCGGCACTCGGCGATCTTCGTCCGCTCAGACGGGCCC
>DATGHN010000052.1:0-6056 GCA_035308005.1 Solirubrobacteraceae bacterium | reverse complement strand
CCACCCAGCACATCAGCTTCGAGGACACGTAATCCTTGGGCTCGCCGCGCGCCTCCCAGATGCCCTGATCGGGCTTGTCCCAGCACTCGATCGCGCACTGGACCTGGTCCTTGATCACGCCCCACAGTCGCTGCGGTATGTGCCCGCCCGTCTTGGTGTGCAGGTAGATCGAATCGAGCACCGCCCCGAAGACGTCGTTCTGGCGCTGGTTGTAGGCGCCGTTGCCCTTGCGCACCGGCCGCGAGCCCGCATAGCCCTTGAGGTGGCGGATCGTGCTTTCGCGCAGGTTCCGCTCGCCGCCGATGCCGTACATGATCTGCAGCGAGCCGTCGCCGTTTCGATTCAGATCGGCGAGGAACTCCATGAAGTCGTTGGCCTCCCAGTCGAGGTCGAGCTCGTGCAGTCCCCAGAGCGTGAACGTCGCGTCGCGCATCCAGCAGTAGCGGTAGTCCCAGTTGCGCTCACCGCCCGGCGTCTCCGGAAGCGACGTCGTCAGAGCGGCGATCATCGCCCCGGTTGGGGCGTAGGTGAGGCCCTTGAGGACCAGCGCCGAGCGCTGCAGGTGGCCCCGCCAGGGGTGGTCCGGGTACGTGCCGGCGGCAAGCCACTCGCGCCAGAAGTGGCACGTGCGCTGGATGTGCTCGGTGGCCTGCTCGGCGGTGGCCGGGCCGCGCCGCTCCTCAGTCCAGGACAACGCGCAATAGCGCTTCTCGCCCTCGCGCATGGTGTGGCGAGCGTGCGCGGTGAAGCCCTCGATGCCGATCCGCATGTCGCTGAAGAGGCGCACGGTCGACTTCCCGTCGCTGGCATCGAGCACGCAGACGACCGCCTCGTCGTCGTCGTCGCCTTCGAGCTCCGTCCACTTCGCCGGCGTCTTCCCGTAGTCGAAGCGGGGGGCGCAGACCAGCTCGACCGGCACCTCGCCCTGCAGGCACTCGACTGTCCGCACGAGCAGGTGATCAGCCTCGTGGTCGGTCGGCGGCCGCACGTGCTCGCCGCCTTTCTCGCCGCGGTGCCAGGGACCGATCGTCAGGGCGTCACGCACCACGAGCCAGCCCGTCGGCGTCATCCAGGTCGTCTCGAGGACGTTGGTGCCCGGCTCGTAGCGGCGCCCCGCAGGCACTTCGACCCCGTACGGCGCGATCCGGAACGCCCCCGCCGACCGGTCGAGCAGGGCGCCGAAGATGCTCGGGCTGTCAAAGCGCGGCAGGCACAGCCACTCGACGGAGCCGTCCGGCGCCACGAGGGCTCCCGTATGGCAGTCGGAGAGGAATGCGTACTCGCCGATCGGGGGGAATGGCGAGCCGCCGGCCCACTGTGACGGCGAGATCGACGGCGCGCCGCGTGAGGGCGTCGTGGCCGTCTTTTTGCGGGTGCTCGCGGCCCGGGTCGTGGCCGCCGGCCTTTTCCGGGTGCTCGCCGCCCGCGTCGCGGCCTTGCGGGGAGCGGCTGGCATCGCTGCGGCGAGCTTATCGACAGGTGCGGATGAGCGGAACTTCGCTCGGCGGCGCTCGTTAGAGTGGAACAGACTCGAGTCAGGGGACGCGTCCCGCTGGAAGCCTCAGCTCTCCCACATAGCCTCGCGCGCAGCCGAGCCCCGTTTTCGACCGCGTTCCTGCGGCTTCGCTCGGACGAGCAGCTTGTCGCGCTGTTCCGCGCCGGATCCGAGGACGCATTTCGCGTCATCCATGACCGCTACCGCGGCCGCCTGCTGGCCTACTCGCGCCAGATGCTCTGCGGCGCCCAGAGCGATCCCGAGGACACCCTCCAGGATGTCTTCCTCCGCGCCTACCGGGCGCTTCGCGCGAGCGACCGGCCGGTCCTGCTGCGCGCCTGGCTCTATCGGATCGCCCACAACCGCTGCATCGACGAGCTGCGCCGGCCGCGGCCGCTCCCGGCCGAGCTGGCCGCCGATGCGCAGCCCGCCTTCACGCTGCCGGCGGCCGCGAGCGAGGCGCCGGCCGTGGCGGAGCGAAGCGCCGACCTCGCACGCCTCGTCGGCGACGTCCAGCGGCTTCCGAGCCAGCAGCGCTCGGCGCTTCTGATGCGCGAGCTCCAGGGGCTCAGCTACGACGAGCTCGCCGGCGCGCTCGGCCTTTCGATCCCGGCTGTCAAGTCACTGCTGCTGCGCGCGCGCACGGGGCTGATCGATATTGCCGTGGCGCGCGAGACGCCGTGCCTGGAGATCCGCGAGGAACTGCTCTCGGCACACGACCGAAGCGTGCGGATCAGCGGCCGCGCCCGCAGACACTGCTCCGATTGCGACGCTTGCGAGACTTTTCGCGGCGAGCTCAAGCGGGTTCGGCGCGGCTTCGCGTCGCTCACTCCCACCGGCCCGCTCGCGCAGCTCGGAATGCTGTTCGGACTCGGCGGAGGCGGTGGCGCGGCAGCCGCAGGCGGAAGCGCCGCCGCCGGCGGCGGGAGCGTCATCGCCGGCGCGACGGCGGCGAAGATCGCGGTCGCGGTCTGCTGCGCGGCGCTGCTCGGCACCGCCGGGCACGCCGTCATCGCGCAATCGAGCGCGCCGCCGACGCCGGTCCCGGCCGTTCCCACCAAGACGATCCGCCTGACCACGGCAGCAACGGCGTCAGCGGCGACGACCACGGCGGCGGCGGTCCAGCACGCCGCCGCTCCAGCCCGAAGCGGCGTCGCCACTTCGGGGCCCGGCGCGAACCAGTCGCTGCGGACGCCCGCACAGGGGGGTGACGGCGGAACGCCCGCCCAGGGCGGCATCGGCTGGCAGGGCGCCGTCGCCGGAGCGACCGGACCAACGGGTCCGACCGGGCTGACAGGAGCTACGGGGGCGACCGGCGCGACGGCGAGCTCCGGCGTCAACGGAATCGGGGCGTCCGCGGCGGACGGCTCGACGGGATCGAGCGGCGCCACAGGTGCGACCGGCGCGAGCGGTCCGGTGGGGACGGGGATCGGACCTGGCGCTGGAGACGCTGACTCGGGCGCGCCGACCGCCGTCGTCGCCGGCGCGGGCAGCTGAGCGCTCCCCGCTAGCCGGGCAGCCGGCCCTCGTCGGCGAGCTTGCCGAGGTGCGCCTGCAGCGTCGCCTGTGCGATCGGCGCGAGCGCGGGCGAGAGGTTCGGCCAGACTCGCTCGAGCAGCTCCTCCTCGCGGAGCCCCTCGGCGAGCGCCTCGGCGATCTGGCGCTCGCGTTCGAGGCGGTGCTCGATGTAGGTGTCGATGCGCGCGGCGGGATCGGTCACCAGCGGGCCGTGGCCGGGCGCGATCAGCTCGAGATCGAGCTCGCGCAGGCGCGCGAGCCCCGCGAGGTAGGCGGCGAGGGCGCCCGGGTAGGAGGCGACGAAGACGCTACCCTCGCCGAGAACGGCGTCGCCGCTGAAGCAGACGCGGCCGGCGACGAACGACAGATGGTCGGCCGCGTGGCCGGGTGTGGCGACCGCGGTCAACGGCCCGATCGTCGCGCCGTCGCCTAGCCGGATGTCGGCATCCGGCGCACTCGAAGCGACTGGAGCGCCGGTCCGCTCGCGGATCGCGGCCGTGGCCTGGCTGTGGTCGGGGTGGCTGTGGGTCAGGACGATCGCCGCAAACCCGCCGCGACCTTCCGCTTCGGCGAGGACAGCCTCGACGTGCTCCGCGATCGCCGGCCCGGGGTCGATCAGGTAGGCGCCGTCTCGCCCGAGGATCCAGCTGTTGGTTCCGCTCAGGGTGTACGGGCCCGGATTCGGCGCGCGCAGCAGCGCGATGTCGTGAGCCGCGAGCCTGGCCTGCTCGTCGGCGTCCGTCAGAGCAGCAGGCCGGCGGGTCGCTCGAGGCGCTTTCGCACGGTGCCGAGGAAATCGGCGGCGTCGGCGCCGTAGACGATCCGGTGATCCGCCGAGATCGTCAGCTCCATCACGCGGCGCACCGTGACTGCGCCATCGGCCCCGACGACGGCGCGCGGGCTGGCCGCCCCGACCGCAAGGATCGCCGCCTGCGGCGGGTTGATCACTGCGGTGAAGCGGGCCACGCCGAGCATGCCGAGGTTCGAGACGGTGAAGGTCGCTCCGGCGAGCTCGGGCGGTGAGACGGTGCCGTCGCGCACTTTCGAGGCGAGCTCGCGGGTGGTCGCGGCGATCTCGGTGAGCGGCTTGACGTCGGCGTCGAAGACGGTCGGGACGACCAGCGTGTCGGGCCCCGCGACCGCGACGCCGATGTTGACGCGGCCGTAGCGCTCGAAGTGCCCGTCCACGTATGAGGCGTTGACGCCCGGATGCGCGCGCAGCGCCAGCGCACAGGCCTTGATGATGAGGTCGTTGACGGAGGGCAGCGGCTCGGTCTGGCCGCGGAGCTGCTCGCGCAGATCGAACGCCGCCTCGGCGTCGACCTCGACCGTGACCTGAAACTCGGGAATCGTCGCCTTCGCACTCGCCATTCGGCGCGCGATCAGCTGCTGCGTGCGACTCGGTTCGATGACCTCGACGGCGCCCTTCGCACCGTCCGCGTCGGCTGCGGCGGCGGGAGCGGCAGCCGGGCGCGTCGCGGCGCCGTTCGCGGCGGCCATCACATCGGCCTTGACGACGCGCCCGTCCGGTCCGCTGCCCGAGATCGCGGCGAGATCCACGCCGAGCTCGGCGGCGATCCGGCGTGCAACCGGGGAGGCCTTGACACGGCCGCCGGCGGAGACGGCGGCCGTCGCCGTCACCTGCGAGCGCGCGAACTCCTCTTCGGTCTCCTGCGCGGCCTGCGGTTCGGCGGTTGCTGCGGCGGGTTCGGACTCGGCCGGCGCCGCGGCGGTCTCTACCGGGGCAGCCGGCGCGGCGCTCTGGGCGGCCTCGTCGGCTGAGCCGACCAGGTTTGCGATCACGGCGCCGATCGCGAGCGTGTCGCCCTCGGAGGCGACGATCTGCAGGAAGCCGGCGGCGTCGGCTTCGTAGGTCATCGTCGCCTTGTCAGTTTCGATCTCGGCGATCGGGTCGCCGACGGAGACCTGTTCGCCGGTCGACTTCAGCCAGCGCAGGATCGTTCCCTCCTCCATCGAGTCGGAGAGGCGCGGCATGATGACAGCGGTCATTGCCGGCGACCGAGGGTTGAGAGAACGGCGGCCTCGATGCGGTCTTCGTTAGGAAGCGCCGCGTTCTCGAGCTCCTTGGCGTACGGCATCGGCACCTCGGCCATGCCGACGCGCTCGATCGGAGCGTCGAGGTCGTCGAAGCAGGCGTGCTGGATGCGGGCGGCGAGCTCGGCGGTGACGCCGTAGGTCGGCCAGCCCTCCTCGACGCAGACCGCGCGGCCGGTCTTTGAGACCGACTCGGCGACCGTCTCTACATCAAGCGGGCGAAGCGAGCGCAGGTCGACGACCTCGGCGCTGATGCCGTGGTCGCGTTCGAGGCGCTCGGCGACGTGCAGGGCGCGAACGGTCGCGTAGGAGTGCGCGATCAGCGACACGTCGCGGCCCTCGCGGGCCACCGCCGCGAGTCCGATCGGCGTCACGTACTCGGGATCGAGCGGCACCTCTCCCCGCTCCTTGTAGATCGCGAGGTTCTCGACGACGAGCACGGGGTCATCATCGCGGATCGCCGCCTTCAGCAGCCCCTTGGCGTCAGCGGGCGTGGCCGGCGCGAGCACCTTGAGACCCGGCGTCGAGGCGAACCAGCCTTCGAAGGACTGCGAGTGCTGGGCGGTCAGTTGGTTGCCGGCGCCGTTGGGCGTGCGGATCACGAGCGGGCAGCGAGCCTCGCCACCGAACATCGCGCCGATCTTCGCGGCGTGGTTGACCACCTGGTCCATCGCCACGAGCAGGAAGTTGATCGTCATGATCTCGACGACCGGCCGCTCGCCGAGCATCGCCGCCCCGATTCCCGCGCCGACGAACCCCTCCTCGGAGATCGGCGTGTCGCGGACGCGATCCGGGCCGAACTCCTCGAGCAGGCCCTGCGTGACCTTGTAGGCGCCGTCGAAGACGCCCACCTCCTCGCCCATCACGAACACGCGCGGGTCGCGCGCCAGCTCCTCGCGCAGCGCCAGGCGAAGCGCCTCGCGGTAGGTCATCGAGGCGACCTCGCCGACCGCGGGGTCTCCCGCCTCGACCACTGCCAGTGGCGGGG
>DATGHN010000051.1:0-4011 GCA_035308005.1 Solirubrobacteraceae bacterium | reverse complement strand
GCTCGTCCCATCGGAATCGATGGTGACGCCCCACAGCGCGTCTGCCGCGGCCATCGTGATGTGATTGTGGGTGACGACCAGGAACTGCTGCGAGGCGCCGAGACGACGGAGCAACCTCGTGAAGCGAAGGACGTTGCTGTCGTCGAGGGCGGCATCCACCTCGTCGAAGACGTAGAACGGGCTGGGGTTCACCTGCTGGAGGGCGAGGACGACCGCGAGCGCCGTCAAGGCACGCTCACCGCCGCTGAGGAGCCGCAGCGGTGTCTGGCGCTTGCCAGGTGGCTGGGCGAGAATCTCGACTCCGGCGCGTCGCTGCACCGGCCGCAGGCCGCTCTCGTTGATGTCGAGCTCCACGGGCTCCGGCTCCTCGAGCCGCAGCGTCGCCCGGCCGCCGGGGAACAGCTCGGCGTACAGCTCCTGGAAATGGAATGACACCGCCCCGAAAACGGTGTCGAAGCGCTGCTCGATCTCCTGCTCGAGGTGACGAGCCATGGCGCGCAGGTCGGCGCCGGCGCGTGCGAGGTCGTCGCGCTGCGACGAGATGGTCAGCACGCGCGCGCTCAGCGCCTCGTGTTGCTCGGGAGCAAGCGCATTGACCGCCCCGAGCGCGGCGATTCGCCGTTCCAGGCGGACGATCTCGCGCTCTGCGCGCTCCGCGGCGGCTGGGTCGAGCTCGATGGAGTCGTCCTCGGTGAGATCACGGACAGCGCCGGCAAGCTCCGCCACTGCGGCTTCGCACCCGTCGACCTCGGCTTCGGCCGCCTGGAGCTCGTCGGCCGCGCGAGCAACCGCAACCGCGACCTCCGCGTGTTCGGTCTCGAGCGCGAGCACCGCGAACTCGAGCTCCGCGATCGGGAGAGCGACGAGGTCGTGCTCCTCCTGAGCCTCGGCGAGGTGCAGCGCGGCACGCGCGGCCTCCGCGCGACCGTGGAGGCCGTGGACGATTGCTGCGAGCGCGTCGCCCTCGGCGATGAGCCGCCGGGTCTCGGCTGCCGCGAGCCGCGATCGCGCCGCCTCGAGTGCGCGGCGCGCGGCCTCGCGACGCTCTTCCACGTGCGCCCCTTCGGCTTTTGCGCGCGAGACGAGCAACTCCGCTTCCTCGGCGGCGAGCCGGGCGCTTTCAGCAGCGGCACGGACCTCGCGAGCCTGCGTTGCGGAGGCAGTCGCGGCCGCCTCGAGCTCGACGTGACGCTCGGTCGCCGCCGAAAACCGGCGATCAGCGGTGGTGCGCGCTGCGACGGCTTCGCCGACATCGGTCCGGCGGATCACGAGGGTCGCCCCCGCACGCTCGGTGTGCGCGACGGCCATCTCGAGTGCCTGCTGCGCGCCGGCGGCGACAGCCGCGGCCGCAGCCTCGGCTGCACGGGCCGTCCGATCCGCCTCCACCGCGACCGACAGTGCTTGGTCGAGGTCGTTGAGGCGATCACGGGCATTGGCGGCCGCGAGGACCGCTGCCGCTTCGACGCGCTCCGCGCGTTCCGCAACCGACGCGGCGTCGCGCTCTTCGCGGGCCAGCTCGAGCGTGTCGACGGCGCGGCCACCGCGGAGCCCGGACGGTGTCACCACCGTGCCGTCGCGGAGGACAACCAGCGCGGCGCCACGCGCGAAGGCGGCTTCACTCGACGCAAGGTCGGGCGCAACCCACACGCCGTGCAGCAGGCGGCTCACTGCGCCGCGTGCCCTGGCATCGACGTCGACCACCGCCGACAACAGGCGGTACGGCTCCGGCGCGGGAGGATCGCTGACGATGTCAAGTCCGGCACGGATGAGCCGCTCGCGAGGCCCTTCCCGATCGAGAAACTGTGCTGCGGACGCGACGTCATCAACGACCCAGGCGCCGAGATGCTCTTCCAGAGCCGCAGCCACGGCGCCGGCAAGCCCGTCATCGGTGACGGCGATGCAGTCGAGCAGGCGGCGTGCCTGGAGCGAGCCCGCTTCGACGGCATGGGCAATGCCGCCGTCAGCGGCGCTGCCGCGAAGCCGGCCGCGCGCCGTGGCGAGCGCGGCCAGTGCGGTGCGCGCCTGTCCCGCAGCGTCGGCCACGGCGCGATCGGCGGCATTGACCGCCTCCCAGGCGGCGTCGACGGCGGACCGCGCTTCCTTCACCGTGGCGGACGAGCGTTGCGTTGCCGCAGCGGCGTCTTTGGCGGCGGCAACCTGTGCGTCCAGTGCGCCGCGAAGCTCGGCGATGCGACTATTCGCTGTCTCCGCGTCGGCGACCAGTGCACTCACCGCTGCGGTTGCAAGCTCCACCCGAGCCGCGGCCGCCCGTGCGTCCGCGGCGGCTGCGGCGCGATCTCGCTCCGCGTCGGCAAGCAGGGCAGTGGCAGCGGCAAGGCGCTCGTCCGCGACCGATGCCTCTGCGGCGGCCTCGGTGGCCACAAGCCGGAGCCGCTCCGCCTCACGCTCGAGGACTTCCCACCCCCGCTGCTCGTCGCCCGCGTCGACTTCCGCAAGCGCGGCCGTCGCCGCCTCGAGCTCGGGCGCGATCGCCTCGAGGTCCGCGACGGCGACGCCACGCTGGGCGACGGCGGAGCGCAACCGGTCTGCGAACCGCCGCATAAGCCCCTCCCCTCGCTCGAGTTGAATTCGGGCTTCCTCGAGGCGGCGCGCAGCCGCATCGCGGTCGCCGCGGGCCGCATCCAGGCGCTGGCGCGCGATGTCGGCGCGGCTCGAAAAGGCGGCGTCCGCCTCGGCAGCGGCCTCGCACCGTCCGCGTGCCTGCTCGAGACGGCGGCGGGCGAGCTTGAGGCTTGCGCGGGCAGCGCGCCATTCTTCGTGCGCGAGGCTGCCGCGCAGTTCGGTGAGCCGCATGCTCATGGTCCGCAACTCGAGCGCCGCAACGGACTGTTCGCTCAGCTCGACGAGCCGGGGGCTCGCGTCCTCGAGCAGATCGGTCAGGCGCCGGACGATCACGTCGGCGCCGTCGAGGCGGTGCGAGGCCTCCTCGCAGGCGGCGCGCAGGGCACGCACACCGGCGGCCTGCTCCACGAGCGTCCGTCGCTGCGCGGGCGTCGCCTCGATGATGCCGTCGATGTCGTTCTGCACCACGACCGCGTAGCCGTTCTGGGTCAGCCCGGTGCCTCCGAGGAGACGTTCGAGGTCGCGAAGGCGCGCATGGTCGCCGTTGATGCGGAACTCGGTGTCACGATCACCGCGCGCCACGCGCCGGCTCACCGAGACCTCCGGGTCCTCGGACGGCAGGCTGCCATCCTCGTTGTCCATGACGAGCTCCACCTGGGCGAGGCCCATCCGCTGACGGCCGCTGCCACCGGAGTAGATGACCTCATCCATGCGCTGACCGCGCAACTCGCGGGCGTTGGTCTCGCCGAGCGCCCAGCGCACCGCATCGACGAGATTGCTCTTGCCGCTGCCGTTCGGCCCGACGATCGCGGTGATCCCCGGGTCGAAGAGCACCTCGCTACGAGCCGCGAAGGTCTTGAACCCGGACAGGGTGATCCGCCGGAGCCTCATCCGCGCGATTGTCCACGCGCGGAGCGCGGCGCGTCAACATCTTGGGCCGCATCGATCTCACAGCCCCAAGATCTGGTGCTCACCCCTCGACCGGCGGTGTGCTCCCGCCGCCGCGACCGCGACCGCCGCGGCGCCCGCGCCGCCTGCGCGGGGCAGGTGCCGCAGCGGGCGGCTCGGGTGGCGGTGCCTGCTGGCGGCCCACCAGCGCCTCGGCGGCGTGGCGGAGCGCGGACAGCAGGCTCCGGCTCCGCTTCGGACTAGAGACGTCGGCAGTCGCCTCGGTCGCGCCGACCGGCTTCGACCCCGAGCGTCCCCGGCGGCGGCGCGGCGTGGCGCCGCGATCGGCGGCCACCTCGGCGACACGGCGTCGGACGCGGGCCGGCTCGGACGCAACGGTCTTGGCGGCATCTCGAGCCGCGCCGGCCGCCGCTGCGGCGCCCCCCCTGGCGATCTTGCTGAGCTTGTCGAGCGCGTCATGCGCCGCTGCCTGTTCAGCCGCCTGCTTGGTGGGTCCGCGCCCGGTGCCGCCGACCCGCT
>DATGHN010000050.1:0-4410 GCA_035308005.1 Solirubrobacteraceae bacterium | reverse complement strand
TTTCACGATCGCCTTCCAGGTGCCGAACCTGGTGAGCAACCTGTTCGCCAACGCGGCGCTCTCGGCGGCGTTCGTGCCGGTCTTCAGCGAGCTCCTCCAGGAGGGGCGCAAGCGCGAGGCGTTCCGCCTCGCGGCGAGCGTCTTCTGGATCATGCTGATCGCGCTCGGCGCGATCACCGCCGTCTTCATCCTCGCGGCGCACACGATCATGCCGGTCTTCATCGGCAGCCGGCTGACCGGCGTGGACTCGCTGACTGCGGGCCTCGCCCAGGTGCTGTTCCCGGTCGTGCTGCTGCTCGGCCTCAACGGCCTGCTCGTCGGGATCCTGCAGTCATACGACCGCTTCGGCATCGCAGCGATCTCGCCGCTCGTCTGGAACGCCGTGATCATCGTCGGCGTGATCGTGCTGCATTCGAGCATGCACGCAGATCACGGCATCTACGCCTATGCGATCGCGATCCTTGCGGCTACCGTCGTGCAGCTGATGATGGCTGGCGCGGCGCTTCGCCAGATCGACTACCGGCTCGGCTTCCAGATCGACTGGCGCGATCCGCGCGTCAAGCAGGTCTTCGTGCTGATGCTGCCGGTCACGATCGGACTTGGCATCGTCAACCTCGACCAGCTGATCAACTCCGTCTTCGGGACGCTCGTTCACACGACGCCGCGCGGCGAGGCTCCAGGCGCGATCAACTACGCCTTCCGCATCTACATGCTCCCGCAGGGCATGTTCAGCGTCGCCGTCGCGACCGTTCTGTTTCCGACGATGAGCCGCCAGGCATCGCGACGCGACGCGGGCGCGATGCGCCGCGCCCTGGCGATCGGGATGCGCCAGATCAACCTCCTGCTGATCCCCTCGGCGGCCTTCCTGATGGTCCTCTCGACGCCGGTCGTGCGGCTGATCTTCCAGCACGGCAAGTTCAGCCCCTACTCGACGCATCTGACCTCGATCGCGCTGTTCTGGTTCGCGATCAGCCTGCCCTTCGGCGGCATCAACCTGCTTCTCACGCGGACGTTCTTCGCGCTCAAGCGTCCCTGGATTCCGACCGGCCTCGCGGCGATGAACATCGTCGTCGACATCATCGTCTCGGTCGCGCTTTACAAGCCGCTTGGGATAGCGGGGCTGGTGCTCGGCACGGCGATCGCAAACGCCGTGATGACCGGCCTTCAGCTGCGGCGCCTGCGCGCCGGCTTCAACGGCCGCCTCGAGGGTCGCCAGACGACGATGATCACCGTGCGGATCGCGGTGGCGGCCGCGCTGCTCGCGGGCGTCTCGTGGGTCGTCTGGGACCTGCTCGACCACCTCCTCGGGCGGACGATCGGCGCGCAGATCGTCTCGGTCGGCGCGGCCGCGTGCGCGGGCGGCTTCATATACACGCGCGCGGTGCTCGCGATGCGGATCCCCGAGGCGCGCCAGGTGCGCTCGCTCGTCCTCGGTCGCCTCGGCCGCGCATAGAGTTCGCCGCCGTGGACCTCGACGCGGTCGTATTCGACAACGACGGCCTGCTGCTCGACACCGAGGGCGCGTGGACGCGGGCCGAGGAGGCGCTGTTTGCGGCACACGGCCACGAGTTCACCCCCTTTCACAAGCGCGAGCTGCTCGGATCATCGCCTCAGGCTGCCGCCGTCAAGCTCGAGGCGCTGCTGCACGCGCCGGGCCGCGGCATCGAGCTGATGCATCAGCTCGGCGCGCTCGCCTACGAGCAGATGAAGGTCGACGTCGAGCCCCGCCCCGGAGCCGTCGGCCTGATCGAGTGGCTCACAGAGATCGGGATCCCGTTCGCGGTGGCGTCCAACTCGACGCTTCGGATGGTGGAGCGCGGGCTTGACACCGCCGGCGTCGACCCGGCCCTCTTCACGGCGATCCTCACAGCTGATGCCGTCACTGAACCCAAGCCAGCACCAGAGATCTACCTGACTGCATGCGAGGCGCTCGGCAGCGAGCCGGCGCGCACGCTCGTGCTCGAGGACTCACCGACCGGCATCGCGGCGGGCGTCGCGGCGGGCTGCTACACCGTCGCCGTGCCCTCGACCGACGGCGTCGACCTCAGCGCCGCCGCCCAGATCGTCCCCTCGCTCGCCGCGCCCGAGCTCAGACGGCTGCTTGGCCGTTGACGCCGAGCGCGTCGGCCTGGCCTTCGAGCGCGGCGATCACGAAGGCGACATGGTCGTCGAAGGGAACGTCGAGTGATTCGGCCGCGCTCTGAAGCTCCTCGCGATTGACGGCGGCTGCAAACGACGGCTGCTTGAGCTTCTTTCGCACCGACTTCGGCGTCAGGCCGTGCATCCCCTCGGGGCGGACCATCGCGCAGGCGATCAAAAAGCCGCTCAGCTCATCGACCGCGTGCAGCGTGCGCTCCATCGCGCTCTCGCGCTCAACCCCCATGTAGTCGGCGTGGGAGGCGATCGCGCGGACCATCTCCACAGGCGCGTCGCGCGCTTCGAGCTCGGCCATGATCGAGCGCGGATGCCCGACCGCCGCGTCATCCATGTCGGGATGGCGCTCGTAGTCGGCGTCGTGGAGAAGCCCCGTGACGCCCCACAGCTCGACATCCTCGCGCTCGCGCGACGCGTAGGCGCGCATCGCGGCCTCGACCGCAAGGCAGTGGCGGCGTAGCGGCGCGGCGGCCACCCACTCATAAAGGAGCTCGACGGCCTCGTCTCGGGGGATCGGTCGCGGCATGGCGATGGTCAGGTCCCGGCAGGGCAGGCCCCGACCGGCCCGTAATCTACTTCGTGGATGGCCGACCAAGCCCACATTCGCAACTTCTGCATCATCGCCCACATCGACCACGGCAAGTCGACGCTGGCCGACCGCATCCTCGAGCTGACGCACACCGTCGACGCCCGGTCGATGCGCGCTCAGGTGCTCGACACGATGGAGCTCGAACGCGAGCGCGGCATCACGATCAAGGCGCAGGCCGTGCGCGTCAGCTACACCGCCCGGGACGGCGAGACCTACCAACTGCACCTGATCGACACGCCCGGTCACGTCGACTTCACCTACGAGGTCTCGCGCTCGCTCGCCGCCTGCGAGGGCGCCGTGCTCGTCGTCGACGCCTCCCAGGGGGTCGAGGCGCAGACGCTCGCCAACACCTACATGGCCGTCGAGGCGGGGCTCGAGCTGATCCCGGCGCTCAACAAGATCGACCTGCCGGGCGCCGAGCCCGAACGGGTCGGCGAGGAGATCGCCGAGCTGCTCGGCGAGGACGGCTCGGAGATCCTGCGGATTTCGGGAAAAACAGGGGAGGGGGTTGTCGAAGTGCTCGAGCGGATCGTCGCGCTCGTGCCGGCGCCTTCGGGCGACGTCGACGCGCCGCCGCGCGCGCTGATCTTCGACTCCGAGTTCGACCAGTACCGCGGCGTCGTGGCCTACGTCCGCGTCGTCGACGGCGTCTTTCGCAAGGGCGAGGCGATCCGCACGATGGTCGGCTCATCGTCTGCGGAGATCGACGAGATCGGCTTCTTCTCGCCGGCGATGCGCCCGGTCGAGGAGCTTCGCGCCGGCGATGTCGGATACCTGATCACGGGCATCAAGGACGTCACGCAGCTGCGCGTCGGCGACACCGTGACGACGCGAGCGCGCCCGGCGGCGAAGCCGCTGCCCGGCTACCGCGACGTCAAGCCGATGGTCTTCTGCGGGCTCTTCCCGATCGACTCCGAGCGCTTCCCCGAGCTTCGCGAGGCGCTCGAGAAGCTGACGCTCAACGACGCCGCGCTGTCGTGGGAGCCCGAGAGCTCCGACGCGCTCGGCTTCGGCTTTCGTGCCGGCTTCCTCGGGCTGCTGCACATGGACATCGTGCGCGAGCGGCTCGAGCGCGAGTACGACCTGGAGCTTTTGATGACGATGCCCTCGGTCGGCTTCGAGGTGACGCTGACCAGCGGCGAGGAGGTCGAGGTCCACAACCCCTCCGACATGCCCGACCCGGCGCGGATCGCCGAGATCCGCGAGCCGATGCTGCGCGCCACGATCATCACGCCGAAGGAGTTCATCGGCACGGTGATGGAGCTTTGCCGCGAGCGCCGCGGCACGCACTCGGCGCTCCACTATCTCTCGCCGGAGCGCGTCCAGATCGTCTACGACATCCCGCTCGCCGAGATCGTGATCGACTTCTTCGATCAGCTGAAGTCGCGCACCCGCGGCTACGCCTCGCTCGATTACGAGCTGCTCGGGATGGTCGCGGCGAACCTCGTCAAGCTCGACGTGCTGCTCGGCGGCGAAGCGGTCGACGCGCTCTCGATGATCGTCCACCGCGACAAGGCGTATGAGCTCGGCAAGATGCTGACGGAACGGCTGCGCAAGAAGATTCCGCGCCAGCAGTACGACGTCCCGATCCAGGCGGCGATCGGCTCGAACGTGATCGCCCGCGAGACGGTCAAGGCGTTTCGCAAGGACGTGATCGCCAAGTGCTA
>DATGHN010000049.1:0-2563 GCA_035308005.1 Solirubrobacteraceae bacterium | reverse complement strand
TGCTCGGCCGTGACCGGCTCGCCGCCGTATGAGTAGCCGGCGGTGATGCGGCCGAGGCGCGCGCGCAGATCGGCCAGGTCGCGCGCGACGGCGAGGATCGCCATCACCTCGGACGCCGCTGTGATGTCGAAGCCGGTCTCGCGCGGGTAGCCGTTGGCGGTGCCCCCGAGCGCGACGACGAGGTTGCGAAGCGCGCGGTCGTTCATGTCGATCGCGCGGCGCCAGCCGATCTTCAGCGCGTCGATCCCGAGTTCGTTGCCGTGATGGATCGACGAGTCGATCAGCGCCGCCAGCAGGTTGTTCGCGGCGCTGACCGCGTGGATGTCGCCGGTGAAGTGGAGGTTGAGGTCCTCCATCGGCACGACCTGGGCATAGCCGCCGCCCGCCGCGCCGCCCTTCACCCCGAACACGGGGCCCAACGACGGCTCGCGCAGGCAGGCGACGGAGCGCTTGCCGATGTGGCCGAGCCCCTGGGTGAGGCCGACGAGCGTCGTCGTCTTGCCCTCGCCGGGGGGTGTCGGCGTCATCGCCGTGACGCAGATCAGCTTCCCGTCCGGCACTCCTGCAAGGCGATCAAGTGCGCTGAGGTTGATCTTCGCCTTGTAGCGGCCGTAGAGCTCAACCTCGTCCGCGACGAGGCCGGAACGCTCCGCGATCTCCTCGATCGGGACGAGCGTCGCTTCCTGGGCGATCTCAAGGCTGCTCTTGGTGGCCATCGGCGCGGGGACAATACACGCAGGCGCGCACGGGGCGCGGCGCCGCTACCGGCCGACCGCGTCCACGATCTCCGCGAGCTCGCCGGCGAGCGCCGGCGGCGCGGCGAGGATGCCGCCGGCGAGTTCGCGCACCTCGAGGCCCGCGCAGCGGCAGATCAGCGCGCCGGCGGTCACGTCCCACGCGCTCAGGCCGTGTTCGTAATAGGCGTCGCAGCGCCCGAGCGCGGCGTCGCAGAGATCGAGCGCCGCGGACCCCGGGCGGCGGATGTCACGGACCATCGGCAGCAGGCGCGCGAGCACCGCCCCCTGGCGCGCGCGCAGCGCCGCGTCATAGCCGAACCCGGTCGCGACGAGCGACCGCGCGAGCGCGGGCGCGTCGGCCGCGCGTGAGCGGATCGGCTCGCCCCCGAGCAACGCCGGCCCGCCGCGCGTCGCCGTGAAGGTCTCCCCCATCATCGGGTTGTGCACGACGCCGGCGAGCGTGCCGTGCGCGTCGCGCACGGCCACGCTGACCGACCAGCGCGCGATCCCGTAGAGGAAGTTCACGGTCCCGTCGAGCGGGTCGACGACCCAGCGCAGTCCGCTCGAGCCCTCGACGTCGGCGCCCTCCTCGGCGAGAAACGCGTCGTCGGGGCGGCGCTCCGCAATCAGCGAGCGGATCGCGCGCTGCGACGCGAGGTCGGCCTCGCTGACCGGATCGGTCGGCGAGGACTTGTTCGCGACGGACGACTCGCGTCCCGCGACGAAGCGTTCGCGGAGCAGCGCGCCCGCGGCCACCGCCGCCTCCTGCGCGAGCTCCGCGAGCTGCGCCTCGCTCACGGCGGTAGCCGCCGGCGGTGGCGACGGCGCGACGGGAGCGCCTGGTCGGCGGCGGGCCCGAGCAGCCGCCAGCCATCGCGCAGCAGCCGCAGCCCGGACACGAGCATCACCCACTCCGGCCAGAACGACCCGGCGCCGCCCGCCGCCCACACCGCGACGCAGCCGACGTTGAGGATCACGACGGCTCCCGCGTCCTGGTAGATGCGCCGGCGGGCGAGCTCGCGCGGAGCCGCCGGCGCCGGCAGCGGGCGCGGGTCGGGCAGGTCGGCGCGCAGCGCGTCCAGCTCGCGAATCGTCGTCGCGCGGTAGGTCGCGTCGAGGCGCTCGCCGAACTCGGCCTCGGTCAGGCGTCCCGCAGCGAAGTGCTCGCGCAGGTCGCGCGCGAGCGCATCGCGATCAG
This sequence comes from Solirubrobacteraceae bacterium, assembly GCA_035308005.1. Lineage (GTDB taxonomy): Bacteria > Actinomycetota > Thermoleophilia > Solirubrobacterales > Solirubrobacteraceae > Palsa-513. The sequence continues at coordinate 628 of DATGHN010000049.1, read as the reverse complement.
CGTCGCCCGCTCGTAGGACCGGCAGGTCGTCCATCTCGCGCTCACAGTAGCCGCTAAAGCGCGCATGCGAGGATGGCTACCCCTTGGGACTCCGCGCCGCGATCACCCCTGACATCACCGCGTTCCGCCGATCGCGCGACTACCGCATCATCGAGCTCGGCGCGATCGTCGCCGGCCTGGGAAACCAGGCTGCGCTGGTCGCGGTGCCCTTCCAGGTCTACTCGCTGACGCACTCGGCGGCGCTCGTCGGGCTGGTCGGCGCGGCCGAGCTCGGGCCGATGGTGGTCGTCTACCTCTTCGGCGGAGCGCTCGCCGACCGCATGGATCGCCGCCGCATCCTGGCGGCGGCGCAGCTCGGCACGGCGGTCTCCGCGGGCACGCTGGCAGCGCTCGCCTTCACCGGGCATCCACCCGTGTGGGCGATCTTCATCCTCGCGGCGTTGCTCGCCGCGTCGGGATCCCTCGACCTGCTGGCCCGCTCCTCGATGATCGTCTCGCTGTCCGGCGAATGGCTGCGCTCGGCCGTCACTTTCGCCTTTGCGATGAGCGAGCTCGTCGCGATCGCGGGACCGGGCCTGGGTGGCGTGCTGATCGGAGCGGCGGGCGTCGGCTGGATCTACGCGATCGA
>DATGHN010000048.1:0-2202 GCA_035308005.1 Solirubrobacteraceae bacterium | reverse complement strand
GCTCGACACCCGCGAGCAGTCCGTCCAGGTTCTGGAGCTTGGCGGGTCCGAGTTGACCGACGAGCTGCGCAGCGGCCGGTCCGTCACGCCCGGACGGTTCCACCTCGGGATCGACGAGCCGGTCTTCTGCGCCACGGCGTGGCTCGGTGACGACGGGCTGCGCATCGACGCACCAGAGAGTGCTCGTCAGCGAGCCGGGCAGCTGCAGGAGGCGATCGAGCGCCTGGCAGATACGCGCCGTGGCGTCACCGCAGCGCAGGCATTGCTTCGCATTCGCGAGGCGATGGAAAGAGTTGGATCCGAGCGCCGGGTGACGAGCCCGCTTGGGGTGGCAACCGCGCGGCTCAAGACACTCGAGCGCACCATCACGGACGCCCGCACGCGGCTGGCCGCTGTCGCCGTCGACCAGGAGCGCCTCGCAGCACTGGACGCCACCGTCAACGCGGAGACCGAATCGTGGGTCGAGGCGGAGCGCGCGCGGATCGCCGGCCGCCTCGCCGAAGTGGCGAGCCGTCGCGTGCGCCTTGGGGAGCTCGTGCGCGAGGCGAAGCTCCAGGCGGCGGAGGTGGAAGCCACAGCCGCGTACGCGCGCTTCCCGCTCGATGTCGAGACAGAGGTGACGGCACTCGGCGGTGAGCTGTCCCAGGCCCGGTCGAGCGCATTCGGCGCCCACGCGCGGTGGGAGGCGGCGGTTGACCGCCTCCGTCCGATCCGGACACGACGCGAGGCGATCGCTGCCGGACTCAACGCGATCGGCCCGGGCATCGAGTCCAGCAACGACATCGGCGAGCGCTCGCAGCGCCTGCGTGGCGAGCTGATCGCCGTCGCCGGCGCGGCACGCCGCGACGCCGGTGACGATGCGCGCGAGGCAGCGCTTCGCCGCGAGATCGCGGCCACAGGGTTGCGCAGCCTGCCGGCGAATGTGATCGACGACCTGCTGCCCGAGCTCGAGGCGGCGAGGCGTGGGGGCTGGCGGTTCGGCGTGGCAGCCGTCCTCGCGGCGGGGATCGGCGCAGCTGCTGCTGTCGGCTTCGCTCACGCACACGCCGTCCCCGCAGCGATCATCACCGGCGTTCTGCTCGCACTCCTCGCAAGCGCGTCGGCCTGGCAGGCCTGGACGCGGGCATCCAGCGCGTCGCGTGCTCGCGCGGCCGCATCGCGACTCGCTCTGGACGCTGGAATCGATCCATCAGAACTTGCGCGTTTGCAGGACAGGCTGCCCGTGCTCCGGATGCTCCATGAAGCGCTCGATGACGCCGAGCGGCGCACAGCCGGCCGGCGCGCCGACGCGGAAGCGATCCAGGCTGCACTCGCATCGCTCCTCGAGCGCGCCATCGCTCTTGCCGCCGGAGCCGGAATCGATGCGTCGTCCCGCGGCGCTGACGCGACAACCGACGCGTTGATCGGCAGTGCGCAGCGCATCCTCGACCGGGTCGACGCGGCCGTGGTGCAGGCCCATCGCCGCGAAGAACTCCTCGCCGAGGACGCCTTGCTGGCCGCCGAGGAATCGGCCTGCTCGCAGTCACGTGAGGACGTCGACCGGGCAGAACGCGCAGTCGCGAACCTCGAGATCCGCCTGCGAACCGTGCTGAAGAGCGGCGGCATCACCGTGGCCGACACCGATCCGGCCGATGCGGTTGCCGGTGTGCACCACGCCAGCGAGCGAAGGCGGATCCACGATCTGGCGCGACGCCGTCTCGACGAAGTGCAGCGATCGCTGCTCGCTCTCGGCGGCGATGCGAGAACGCTCGAGAACCTCGAGACGGCGCTCGCCGACCAGCTGATCAAATCCGGCGGCGATCCGGACACGGCGATCACCGCGGCGCCGCCCGACGCGGCCGAGCTCCAGGCGCTCGACCTCGAGGCCGAGCGGGCGCGGCGCGCGGCATCCTCGGCCGGCGATCAGGCACGTGAGTTGCGCGCCCGGCTCGGCGGCGTGCTCGACACGCTCCCGGTGATCGCAGACCTCGAGGACGAGCGCGACGCATGCGAGACCGCCCGCGACCGTGGGCTGCGTCAGCTCAACGCGCTCCGGCGCGCGACAGAGCTGATCGAGGCCGCGTCACGTGTGACCCATCGCGAGATCGCCCCGCGGCTCGCCGAGTCGCTTGGCAGCCGGCTCAGCATGCTGACGGGCGCGCGCTATGTCGAGGTCAACGTCGACACGGACCACTTCGCGCTCGGGCTGCTCGGTCGCGAACG
>DATGHN010000047.1:0-23951 GCA_035308005.1 Solirubrobacteraceae bacterium | reverse complement strand
CATCAGCTCCCGGACAACAACGGCGTGACGATGGGCGCCGGCCTGGCGGTCGTGATCCTTGCGCTCTGGCTGTTCACCTGGCTTGCCGTCGGCGCCTGGCGGACTCGCACCCGCGACGCCTGAGGCGGGGTGAACGCGGCGAGCGCCGCGGCCGCGGCGAGCACGCAGACAAGCGTCGCGAGCTCCCCAGCCGTCGTGCGCGAGATCAGGGGTCCCGCGCTGCCGGGCGCTTCGCCTGCGCTCGCAAGGCGCCGAAGCGTCGGGATCACGCGTTCGCGGTTGACGGCGCCAAGGCCGATGAGGAGCCCGAGCAACCCCGTCTTGACGACGACGAGCTGGCCGTACGTCGTGTTCGCCAGCGCGTGCACGGAGCGCACGGCAACATAGGCCTGAATCAGCCCGGTCAGCCCGAGCAGGCAGACGCAGACCAGCGCGAGCGGCGAGAACGCCCCGAGCACGCCCGCCAGAACGCGCGTGCGCTCCCCGGGCGAGCTCTCTCTGAGCGCGAGCGGCAGCACCACGGCGACGCAGACGAGCCCGCCGATCCAGACGCTCGCGGCGGCGACGTGGACGAAGCCGCTCGGAATGAACGCCCACGGATCCTCCCCCCAGGGATGGCCGGACAGCGCGGGCACCGCGATCAGGTAGACGCTGAGCAGGGCGAGGCGGGCGGTGCGCCCGCGGCGCAGCCGCCAGCTCGCAAGCGACGCCGCGAGCAGGCCTGCCTGAAGTGCCCAGACGACCTCCTGCCGGTCCCCGCTGACGAGCGCCGCGGCGACGACGCTCGCCACCATCCCGAGGAGCAGGCCTGCGATGAGCAGCGCACGCACGCGCGAGTGCATGCGCTCGTCAAGCGCCGCGGCGGCCGCGCGGGCGAACACCAGCGAGCCGGCGATGAGCGCGATCGCCAGGAAGTCGAGCGCGCGGACGACCCCGAGCGCGACGGCGGTCACCGGTGCATCGGCCCGGATCCTAACGCCGCCAGGATCCGCCGCGCAGAGCCGCGCGAACCGCGTGTCGAGACCGCGACGACACGACGCGAGCCGCCGGGCCGCGAGCTAGGAACGCGCCAGCGGGCGCGTGATTGCGACCCAGGCGGCGCCCCCCGCGAGCAGCACCGCGCAGAGGATCCAGCCGAGCGCAGTGGTCGCGACGCCGACGTACTTGAGACCCGAGGCGAAGATCACGAACGTGATCGCCGGGCGCACGAAGCGGTCCGGCGCGCTCGAGGAGACGAGCGAGCCGATGAACACGGCGGGCACACTGCCGATCACCAGCGACACGGTGACGCCGAACTCCACGTGGCCGAACGCGAGCGCGCCGAGGGCCGCCGCGAGCGTCAGCGGGACGGCCTGGGTGAGGTCGGTGCCGACCAGCTGGCTCGCGCCGATCGCCGGGTAGAGAAACAGCAGCAGGACGATCATCAGCGAGCCCGAGCCAACCGACGTCAGCCCGACCACGACGCCGCCGAGCATGCCGATTGCGACCGTGGCGAGCGGTCGGGGAGTGACGTGCTCCACGAGGCCGACCCGCTTCTGACCGCTACGGCGGTCGAGGACGTAGCGCAGCACCATCGCACTCGCGCCGACGAGCAGCGCGGTGCCGAGAACCCTGTCGATGTTGGTCTGCGCCGCTTTGCTGTTGCCCATCAGGTGGAGCAGGTAGGCGCCAAGGAACGCCATCGGCACGGAGCCGAGCACCATCCAGCCGACGAGCCGCCGATTGACGGTTCCGCGCCGGAAGTGCACCGCCGCGCCGATCGGGCGCATCACGACGGCGGCGACGAGATCGCTCGAGATCGCCGTCGACGGCGTCACACCGAACAGCAGGATCAACATCGGCGTCATCAGAGCGCCGCCGCCGGCGCCCGTCATGCCGACGAGCAGGCCAATGACGGCGCTTCCGAGGACTATGTAGGGGTCGACGTGCACGCCGCGACGGGCCATCGTAGACGACGGGCGGCGCTAAGCTGCGAACCGTGCCAGCGGCCTACAGCGAGCTCGGCGCGGCCGCGATCACGCAGTTGATCCGCGAGCGCCGGCTCAGTTGCGTCGAGGTCGCGAGCCTTGCCTCGCACGAGATCGAAGCTCGTGATCCGGAGATTCACGCCTTTGCCGCAACGGCCGGGAAGGCAGCGCTCGAGCGCGCCAAGGAGCTCGACAACCTCGGTCCCGAGCAGGCCGCGCGGCTGCCGCTGCTGGGAGTCCCTGTCGCGGTCAAGGACATCTTTGCGACGGCGCGCCTGCCGACCGAGTACGGCTCGCCGATCTACCGCGGCTACCAGCCGCGTGCCGACGCGACGCTCGTCGTCCTCCTGCTGGCGGCCGGCGCGATCGTGATCGGCAAGTCGAAGACCTGCGAGCTCGCGTTCATGCAGCCGACCGACACCCGCAACCCTCTCGACCTCGCGCGTACGCCGGGCGGGTCCTCGAGCGGCTCCGCCGCGGCGGTCGCGGCGCGAATGGCGCCGCTCGCGATCGGCACGCAGACCGCCGGCTCTGTGATCCGCCCGGCCGCCTACTGCGGCATCGTCGGCTTCAAGCCGACGTTCGGAGTGGTTCCGCTGGCGGGTGCGCTCCCGGTGTCGGCGACGCTCGACACGGCCGGCCTGTTCGCCCGGAGCGTCGAGGACGTCCAGCTGGCCTTCGCTGCCGCCTCCGCCGCACCCGCGGGGCTGGCTGCCGAGCGATCGAGCCGGCCTAGCGGGCGGGACGGTGAGACGAACGCGAGGCTCCGCCTGGGCTTCGCGCGGATCGGCTGGGACCGCCTCGACCCCGACGCCCGGCAGGCCGTCGAGGATGCCGTCGAGGTCATCGCGCGCAGAGCGGAGGTCGAGGAGGTCACGATGCCCTTCGACGATCTCGTCCGCGCGCAGCTGTCGATCCAGCGCGCCGAGACGGCCTGGTCGCTCGGCGCCGAGGCCGACTGGCACGGCGAGCTGGTCAGCGAACTGCTGCGCTCCTACATCGCCTCGGGCCGCGCGGTCTCAGACGAGGACTACCTCGCCGCGCGGCGCCTGGCCGACGAGGAGCGCTGGCGATTCGACGAGCGCATCGGCGGCCTGGACGCCGTGATCGCGCCGGGGACGCTCGGCGTGCCGCCCGAAGGACTTGGGAGCACTGGGGACCCGCTGCTCTGCCGGCCCTTCACTCTGCTTGGCTCACCCGCGCTCGCGCTGCCCGGCGCGTGGACGCCCGCCGGCCTCCCGATCGGCCTGCAGCTCGTCGGCGCCCAGCACTCCGATCGACGCCTGCTGGGAGTCGCCAGACAGCTTGAGGAGGCGCTTTGCGAGCGACGCGGCGCGCTCGCTAGAGTCGTGGCATGAGCGAACACGAGGATCCTCGTTTCGACGCCGACCTCGCGCGCCGTCGCGCCGAGGAGCGCCGCGCGGTCGATGAGGGCGGAGGCGGGGAGTCAGAAGGCTTTGAACTCGCCGAGCAGGAGCTGATCGAGCACACCTCGCACGGCGACGAGCACTCGCCGATGCGGATCATCCGTGACGCGGGCCGTGGCCAGGAGGAAGCGCTCGACCATGTCGACGGAGAGGCGGACGAAGAGCACCTCAGCGACTGAGCGGCGTCTGCTCGAGCCAGACGCGCGCGGCGGCGAGCGCGTCGCCGCCGATCTGATGCCCGGCGCCGGTCTCGAGGAACTCAACGTCGAGTCCGCCGGCGGACAGTTCATCGCGCGCGGCGCGACCGAATTCGACGCCGATCACGGGATCGGCGCGGCCATGCGTGATGAACACGCGCAGACCTTCGCGCGCCGCGAGATCGGGCTCGAAGCCGTCGACGTCGGGGATGAACCCCGAGAAGGCGAGGATTCCCGCCGGCACCGGGCGAGCGGGCCCGAGGCCGAGCGCGTAGCTCATCACCGTCCCCATCGAGAAGCCGCCCAGCACCGTTGCCGATGGCGCGATCCCTGTCCGCTCCCAGATCTCGTCGTGAAGCGCGGCAAGCTCAGCGACGGCCGCATAGAACGTCTCGGGATCGGGTTGACCGACGCGCGGAACCAGGTACCAGTGCGCGCCGCCCATGCCGGGTACGCTCAGCGGCGCGCGGGGGGTGACGACGTGCAGACGCCGCTGCGGGTCGAGTGCGTCGCCGAGACCGAGCAGGTCAGACTCGTCGGCGCCCCGGCCGTGGTGGAGGATCAGGAGCCCGTCGGCATCGTCGCCCGCTGCGAGCCGTTCGCGGTGGACGAGCGCCACGTCAGCGCTCCAGGCGGGCAAGCTCGCTGGACGCCTCCGCGGCCAGCTCGCGCGCGCGCTCAAGCCGCGGGTCATCGCCTCGGCCGCCGAGATTCAGAACCATGATCCGCACGCAGGCGCGCGCGCAGGCCTCGGCGAGGATCGCCGCTGTAACCGCCTCCCCGCGTACCGCCCCGTGCGCGGCGGCAAAGGCCTCGGCGGCGAGCCGGGTCACCTCCGAAGCGGCCTCGAGGATCGCCGCCGGCGGATCGGCGGCGGCCGACAGCGCTTCGCTCAACGCCGCGGCGTGACCGGGCTCATCGCGCGTGCGAGCCGCGGCGAGCACGGCGGCGTAAGCATGCATGTCGCTCTCGGCGAGCGTGATAGCCAGGTCGCGAAGCTCCGCGGCGCGCGCGGCGCGCGCGGCGACGCCCGGCGGATCGTCGGGATCCTTGGCCTGCGACACGCGGCAGACCATCTCCACGAGCGCCGCCGCCAGTGCGCACGTCGTCGCCGCGGCGGGACCGGCGCCGGGGACGGGCGAGCTCGACCCGGTCCGCTCCAGGAGCGCGGTCAGCGTTGTCTCCGCGAGCCCCTCGATCAGCGCAGCATCGCACAGCCGCGCCGCCGCGGCGAGGCGCTCAGCGGTCGTCGGTGCCGCGGCGCCAGATCAGCACGTACCAGAGGCTGACGAGCGCGAACAGACCGACTGGCACAACGAGTGTCAGGACCGAGGCGGTCAGGTAGTGGGCGGCAAGCGGAAGGATCGCGACAGGCATCTAGGAGGAGATCGGGTAGAGGATCACCCAAGCGATTATGCCGAGGCCGACGGTGAAGCTCCAGAAGAAGACGGCCGCGTCGAGGCCGGGCTGGATCAGCCGGTCGGGGTCGGCGACGTCGCCGTGCGGCGCGGGGTGACGTCGCGCGCGCAACTCGGTCGCGACGTGTATCTCAAGCCAGTAGAGGGCGCCCAGCACCATCAGTGTGTAGAGCGCCGTCCAGCCGCAGAAGACGCTGGCGTAGGCACCCGATGCGGGGCCGAAGCTCAGCGTCGCCCACTCGATGCACTGGAGGACGACCGCTGTCAGACCGAGCACGAGCGACAGCGCGGCGACGTTCAGCCAGCCCGCCTGCGGCGCGCGCGAGCCCTTGCCCATCATCCGCCCGGCGGCGATCGCGAGCAGCCCGCTCGCGACGAGGACGATGACGATCGCGGCGCCCCAGCCCTCCGGCGCGCTGACGCCCTTGGGCTTCCACATGTGCTCGACGTCGAGCGAGCGCAGGTAGAAGTATGCGAATCCGAAGGCCAGGAAGAAGAACACGGCGGAGCCCGCGAGCATCCGGGCGCCGAGGAAGAGCTGCCTGCCTCCCACCTCCGGCGGCTCGGGCGGGATCTCGACGCCGTGTTGCACGGCCGGAACCTGGCCGAGCTCGATGCTTCCTGCCGCTTCGGCCATGGTCAGCCTCCCGCCGGCAGCGGCTCAGCGCGGGGCGTGAGCGGTTCGCCGTAGTCGTAGGGGTCGCTGGTGATGACGGGGATCTGCTCGAAGTTGTTGACCGGGACGGGCGTCGGTGTCTGCCATTCGAGTGACTTGGAGCGCCACGGATTCGCCTCCGCGGGCTTCCTCACGATGACCAGCGAGTAGACGGTATTGAAGATGAAGACGAGGATCGAGGCGCCGAGCAGGAAGGCGTTGATCGAGACCCAGCGGTTCAGCGGGACGAGGTTCGTCGCGTACGCCACGACGCGTCGCGGCATGCCCTTCATGCCGAGCACGAAGAGCGGCATGAAGGTTGTGTTGAAGAAGATGAACATCGTCCAGAAGTGCACCTTCGCGAGGCGCTCGTTGAAGCTCAGGCCGGTCATCTTCGGCGCCCAGTAGTAGATCGCGGCGAAGAAGGCGAACACCAGGCCGCCGACGATCGTGTAGTGGAAGTGCGCCATAACGAAGAACGTGCCGTGCGTGTCGGTGTCTGCGGGTGCGTCTGAGAGGAAGACCCCCGAGAGGCCGCCGATCAGGAAGTTGAAGATCCACGCCATGCAGAAGAGCATCGGCACCGTGTATCTCGCGCGCCCTCGCCAGAGCGTGCCCATCACGCACAGGAAGATGAATCCGGTCGGGATCGAAATGATCTCCGTGGAGAGCATGTAGAACGGCCGCAGGTCGGCGTTGATGCCGCTTACGAAGAGGTGGTGCTGCCAGACGAAGAAGCTCATCAGCGAGACGCCGAGCATGCCGGCGATTCCGAGGCGGTAGCCCCACAAAGGCTTGCGGACGAAGACGGGCAGCAGTTCGAGCACGATCCCGAAGCCCGGTAGCGCGAGGATGTAGACCTCGGGGTGGCCGAAGAACCAGAAGAGGTTCTCGAACAGGAACGAGCTGCCACCGCCGGCCGAGACGTAGAAGGACGTGCTGATCGTGCGATCGAAGGACGCCATCAGCAACGTCGCGATCAGCGTCGGCGCGGCGAGCACCATCAGCGCCGATGTGCCGAGCACCGACCAGACGAAGATCGGCAGGCGCGACCAGGTCAGGCCGGGCGCGCGCATCGTGATGATCGTGGCGATCATGTTCAGGCCGAGCAGCGTCATCGACAGGCCGACCAGGGCGAAGAAGACGATGTAGGAGTCCATTCCCATGACGGCCTGATCGTTCAGCGGCTCATAGCCCGTCCAGCCGGTCGGGAACCCGCCGAAGAAGACCGTCGAGACGAGGATGAAGCCGGCGGCCATCAGGAGCCAGAACGTCAGCGCCTCGATGCGCGGGAACGCCATGCGCCGGGCGCCGATCATCAACGGCACCATGTAGTTCGCGAATGGCCCCAGGATCCCCGAGGTCATCATCCCCATCATCATCGTGCCGTGCATGCCCACTAGTGACAGGTACTGGTTGGGCCCGAACGTCGTCGCGGTGTCGTGCAGGAGCTCGACGCGGATCAGCATCGCGTTCAGCGCGCCGATGAAGACGAAGAAGCCGATCCCGATCAGGTACTGCATGCCGACGACCTTGTGGTCTGTGCAGAGCCCGAAGTAGCGGCTCGGCCCCTCGGCCTCTTTCTCGCGCAGCGATGCCGGGCGGCCGAGCATCCGCGACACCGGGTAGTTGAGGAAGCCGAGGCCGATCAGGAAGCCCACCACGCCCACGACGTAGGCCAGCATCAGCGCGACGTCGTTCTCGTCGACCTCGGGTTCGTAGTAGTAGCTCGCCCCCGTGACCTGGTGACCGAGGAACCAGCCCAGGTAATAGCCGCCGATGCCGAGCAGGATCGCCGTCAGCAGGTTGAAGCCGATCAGCCGCCGCCACAGCGGCCGCCGGACTGTTCCCCCTACCGTAACTGCGCTCGCGCTCATGAACCCCTCCCTGCGGGTGTCGGGAGATACGTCGTCGCGTAGGGCGGGAGGTCCTTAGCGATCGGGGCAAACCGCGTCTGCTGCGACTTGATCCAGCTCTGAAATGCCGACGCCGTGACGACGCGGCCGGTGTCGTACATGTAGCCGTGCCAGATCCCGCACAGCTCAGCGCAGTGGATGCTGAACGGCTCGACCTTGGTCGGCGTGACGTAGGCGATGTTGTCCTGCTGCGGGTTGGCGTCGGCCTTGACGCCGAGCTGATACGCCCAGAAGGAGTGGATCACGTCGAGTGAGGTGACGTTGAACTCGACCAGCTGGTTGACCGGGATCACGAGGTGCGGCGTCTCGATCCCGCCGTAGCTCGGGTAGCGGTAGGTGAACATCCACTCCTGGGCGATGACCTGGACCTGGAGCGGTTTGCCTGCCGCCGGGAAGGCCGGGTTGGGGCCCTGACCGGAGCCCGCACCGTCGTTGATCAGCTCCGCCGAGCCGTAACCGGCGAGTGCGAGGACGAGCGCCGAGGTGATGACGATCCAGGTGATCTGCAGGCGCGAGTCGCCGCGGATCGCCGGGCCTTCGCTGACCGCGCCGGAGCCCTCGCGGAAGTAAATGATCGAATAGACCATGTAGATCACGACCATCAGCAGGACCGGGATCGCCCCCGCCAGCAGGACCTCGTTGTCCGTGACATGGCCAGAGGCCTGAACCGAGCCGTTGCCCGGCGGGATGATCGGGGCCAGGAGGAGGATCGCGACCGGCGTGATGACGGCGCTCGAGAGCAGCCAGATCACCATGAACCGGCGGAAGTGGTTCTGCTGCGCCATCCCTAAACGACGTCCAGGAAGCCGTCCATGTACCCGAGTGTCTGCATCGGGCCGCCGAAGTCGAAGAGCGTTCCGGCGGCGCAGGGCACGAAGCACTGCCAACGGAAGCGGCCCTTGCCGCCGGTGCGGAACGTGAAGGTGACCTTGTGGTGGTCGAAGGACAGCGCGCAAGGGGCGTAGCCGCACGGGTTCTTGGCAGTGGCCGAGATGCCCGGAAGCGGCACGAACACGCCAAGCGACGGAATCACGAAGGTGTGCGAGGCGTCGTCGGGGTTGATCGAGCTAATCGCCGTGCCGTCGACCGTCTCGGTGCCGCCGACGGTCCCTTCCACCTCGGCAAGGAACGGATTGCGCAGGCCCGAGTCGCCATCGAACTGGTAGATCGTGACGCGCACGAGCGAGTGGGCCGGCACGGTGAAGATCGTGCTGTGAATCCAGCGGCCGTGGCTCTGGACTAGGTATGAAACCCAGTTGGGATGCTGCGGGCTCTCGGTCGGACCGACGGCCGCGACCGTCTGGAGGGTGAGGCTCGCGGAGCCCTTACCGGAGGGCGTCGCCGCGATCGGGGCGAGCTGCTGCGTCGCCCACACGGCGATGTACAGGCCGATCAGCACGCCGAGAGCGGCGGTGGCCGCGATGACACCGATCAGTCTGTTGCGCAAACCCCGGACCCCTCCCCTCGGATCCTCGGAACCAATGGGATGACTCTATAGAGATGCGGTGAGAGCTACATAAAAAAAACGTTAAGAGATGCGTAGCGCGACCGAGCCGCCGGCTGCGGTTTGGTCGCGAGGGCCGGCGGCGTAAGCTGCGCATCATGGAAGGACGCCGTGCTCGCTAGCGCCCTCTGGACGCAGTGGTCCGTCGACCCGACCTCGACGATCCTCGTCGTGATGCTCCTCATGTGGTGGCTCGGCGGTCGCGGCATGCCGTCGCACGGGCGCTGGCGGACGGCGGCCTGGTGGGGCGGCGTTGCGAGCCTCATTCTCGCTCTCAACTCACCGATCGACGCGCAGTCAGACGATTTCTTCTGGGTCCACATGATCCAGCACGTGCTCCTTCTGACAGTCGCCGCGCCGCTGCTCGTGATCGCCCGGCCGATGCCGCGGATGCTCCGCGCACTGCCTGCTCGAGTGCGAATGCCGCTCGTCCACGGCGTGCGTCGCGCGGGCTGGGCGGCGCCGCTTCGCTTCCTCGCGCGACCGTGGAGCGCATGGGTGATCTTCGTCGCCGTGCTCGCCGTCTGGCACATCCCTTCTCTATACGACCTGGCGCTCCGCAACCAGGGGATCCACGACTTCGAGCACGTCACATTCGTGGCCTCGGCGCTGATGTTCTGGAACCACGCGCTCGCGATTCCGCCATTTGCGACGGCGCTCGACTGGCCGAAGCGGCTCGCCTACACGACGACGGCGATGATCACGAGCTGGATCCTGGCGATCGTCCTGGCGCTCGCGCCGCACCCGCTCTATGCCTACTACGTCGCGAAGCTCGCCCACCACGGCGGCCTGTCGGCGATCACCGACCAGCAGATCGCCGCCGGTGTGATGTGGGTGCCCGGCTCGGTGACGTTCACGATCGCGATCATCCTGGCGATCTACCAATGGGCTGGGCCGGCGCGGCACACGCCGCCGCTCCGCGCCGAATCGGTCTGATCAGTCGCCGGTGACGGCGACGTTCACCGTCCCGCAGCGCCCGCAGCGCACGCGCACCTTCTTCGTCATCTGCTCGGCGTTCATGCCGGTCGCGAGCAGGTTGGCGCACTCGACGCACACATAGTCGTCGGCGCCGTTGCCGCGGAAGACGGGTCGCGAAGCATCCTCCTGCAGCGCGGTGCCCCCGTCGAAGGGCACCTCGCCCGCGCGGATCGCCCGCATCGCGATTGTCGTCAACTCAAAGGTCACCGAGCTTGCCGGCGAAGTTCCTGATCATTGCGTCGAGGACGCCGAACACGACGCCCTCCCCCATCGATGCCGCCTTGCCCGTGATTTGGGCGTTGGTGTTGATCGTGCCACCGCCGTCGCTGAGGATGAACTCGACCTCCGCATTGGCGTGGCCCTGGCCGCCGGCCTCGCGCGACTTGACGCCGAGGAGTATGCGGTGCGCCGCCTCGTCGCGCTCGAGGACGTCGACGGTCCCGGTGAACGTCAGCGACATCGCTCCCATTCGCACGACGATCTCGGCGTTGACCTGATCGGGACCGGTGCGCTCGATCACGCGGCCGCCTTCGACGCAGGGGATCACGCGCTCGAGGTCCAGCACCGTCGTGTAGCTCTCATCGATCGGCCTGGACGTCGTGAATGCGTTCTCGAGCACGACCGCCATCGGCGCGTACTATAGGGCCGCCGCGTGTCGATCCACCGCAGTCACCAGTTGGGTCCTGGCAATGGGGCTCTGACCGTCAAGACGGGACGAACCGGCGCGGTCGCAAGGGTCGGTCACGACCTGCTGCTCGAAGTCGGCGCCTGGCAGGCGACGCTCGAGCTCGCGGAGGACGCTTCGCGCTGCCGTCTCGAGCTCAGCGCCGACAGCACATCGCTGCGGGTCCGCGCAGGCACCGGCGGGATGACCGAGCTCGGCGCGGAGGACCGCGCCAACATCGAGCAGACGATCGGCGATGAGGTCCTCCACGGTCGCGACATCGCGTTCGTCTCGAGCGCCTGCAGCGGCACGAGCGACCGGCTGCACTTCGAAGGAAATCTGACGATCGCCGGCGCGACGCACCCGCTGTCCTTCGAGCTCACCGTCGACGATGCGGGCGTCATCGCCGCCAGCGCGACGGTGCGCCAGACCGACTGGGGAATCAAGCCCTACTCGACGCTGTTCGGCGCGCTCAAGGTCGCCGACGACGTCGAGGTCCGCTTCGCCGGCTCGCTCGATCAGTCGCGGTAGACGGTCTGCGCGTCGAGGCCGCCCTCGACGCCGGCGGGCAGCGGCCCGGTGCCGTGCGCATAAAGCGCGATGTCAGCGATCGTGCGCGCCTGCGAGCCCGCGCTGAACGCACCGTTGTCCCAGCGCAGCGCCTCGGGCGGCTGCTCGAGCGCGGCGCCGGCGAGCAGCTGCGCCTTCTCGCGGATCTTGACCGCCGCCGAGGCAACGGCCGCGGCGGCGCCGGCCGAAGGGCTCGTGTTGTAGCCGTGACCCACGCCGAAGCGGTCGGTGTCGGCGTTGACGACCTTCACGTCAAGCGGCGGCACGCCGAGCTCGTCGGCGACGATGCCCGCGTAGCGCGCCTCTTCGCCGTCGGGATCGATCGTCAGGCTGAGCACCATCTTCCCGGTCGGATGGACGCGCAGGAAGACTGCGCGGTAGGCCTTCTCAGCCACGGCTACCTCCCCTCTCGGCGTTTGCGCGAAGGATCATCGCGTACCTGCCTCGCTCTCGTCCTCGAGGCGGCGTCGCTCTTGATGAGCGCTCAGCGCATTGTGCTCCTCGAGGTCGCAGAAGGCGGGTTGCGGCCCGCCCCGCGGGTCGGGCGGCACCGCCGGCCGCTCGCAGCCCGGGTAGATGCAAACCTTCGAGCGCGCCTCGGCGCTCACGCGCTCCAGCCCGGAGTCGTTCGCCCGCGCGACGGCCGATCGCCGCTCGGCATCGCCACCGAGCTGCCGGCAACGGGCGTCGCGCTCGGCCACGCCTCGCGATCCTCGAGTGCGGCCTTGGGCAGCTGTTGAGGCGGACGCGGTGGACCGGATTCGGCGATTGCCTCGATGACCTCGCCGAGCGCGTCGAAGCTGTGGCCGCTGACCAGGGCGTCGCAGTGCGGCAGCGCCGCCACCATGCCGCCCGCCGCGACCGAGAAGCCGGACGCGGCGGCGCGCGGGTTGACCCAGACGACGCGGTGAGCGAGCCGCGCGAGGCGTGCCATCTCGCGCCCGACGAGCTTTGGGTCGCCGCGCTCCCAACCGTCTGAGAGGATCACGATCACGGCGCCGCGAGCCATGCCGCGGCGCCCGTAGCGGTCATTGAAGGTGCGCAGCGCCTCGCCGATTCGCGTGCCGCTTGACCAGTCCGGCGCCGCCGCCGCGGCGCGCCGCAGCGCTTGGTCGGGGCTGCGCGTCGCGAGCGCTCGCGTGAGGCGCGTCAGCCGCGTCGCGAAGACGAACACCTCGGCGCCCGCGCCCGCACCGGCGGCGCAGGTCAGAAGCTGCAGATAGGCGCGCGCGTAGGGTTCCATCGAGCCGGAGATATCGCAGAGCATCACGAGCCGCCGGCGCGCGACGCGGCGTCGGCGGTGGGCGAGCGCGATCGGGTCGCCGCCGCTTCGAAGGCTCTGCCGAAGCGTGCGGCGCATGTCGATCTTGCCGCCGTGGTGGCCCTTCACGTAGCGGCGCGTCCGACGTGGCGGGGGCGCCAGCGAGAGGCGCGCCATCAGCCGGTAGAGCGCCGCGAGCTCGTCGGGCTCGAGTGTGTCGAAGCTCTTCGTGCGAAGCGCCTCCTCGTCGCTTGCGAGCGTCGGGACCTCGACGTCCTCGTCGGCCTCCTCCGGGCGCGCGCCCGGGCGCTCGCCGAAGATCTCCGCGGCGATCCGCGGCGGGCCCTCGCGGCGCGGCGAGTCCGACGCGTCGCCGTCCTCTCGGGGACGCGACGAGCGATCGTCGGGCGCAGCGGGCGCGGTCGGACCGCCCGGCGCATCCTGCGGCGCGTCGCGGTCGCCAAAGACCTCGAGAAACACCGCGTCGAAGGCGGCGATCTGCGAGCGATCGGCGACGAATAACGCACGGGCGGTGTGGTAGAGGCGCCGCCGGGCGAGGGGGCGCACGATGTCGAGTGCCCGCGCGAACTCGGCCGCTCGCGCAGGCGTCGCCGGCAGCCCCGCGTCACGCAGGCGGCGGCTCAGTGCGGCCGCGAGCGGCGGCAGGTCGAGCTCGACCGTCTCTACGCGCAACACCGCGCGCTCAGTCACCGGCACTCACGAACTGCTCGAGGCCCGCGGCGCGAACCACCTCCTGGTCCTCGCTGTACTTCAGCACCGAGCCAAGCGTGCGCTCGGCGGCGGCGACATCGAGGCGCTCGAGTCCGAGCATGCGCAGTGCGGCGAGCCAGTCGATCGCCTCGGCGATCCCCGGCGGCTTCTGGATGTCGGAGTCGCGCAGCGCGGCGACCGCGCTCGCCACGGCGACGGCGAGAGTCTCCGAGGACCCGCGCACGCGGCGGCGGACGATCTCGACCTCGCGCTCGGGGGTCGGGTAGGGAATCCAGTGGTAAAGGCAGCGGCGCTTGACGGCGTCGTGGAGGTCGCGAGTGCGGTTGGAGGTCAGGACGATCGCCGGCGGGTGGGTCGCGCGGATCGTGCCGAGCTCGGGAACCGTCACGCTCGCCTCGGCGAGCAGTTCGAGCAGGAAAGCCTCGAACTCGTCATCGGCGCGGTCGATCTCGTCGATCAGGAGCACGGCCGGCCGCGGCCCGGGGTGCTCGAGGGCGCGCAGCAGGGGCCGGCTGATCAGGTAGTCGCGACCGAACAGCTCCTGCTCGGAGAGTTCGCGCGAGCGCTCCTCGGCGAGGCGGATCGAGAGCAGCTGGCGCGGGTAGTTCCACTCATAGAGCGCCTCGGCGACATCGATTCCCTCGTAGCACTGCAGGCGGATCAGCGGAGTGTCGAGGATCGCGGCGAGCGCCTTGGCGGCCTCCGTCTTGCCGACGCCGGGCTCGCCCTCGAGCAGCAGCGGCTGCGGCAGGCGCAGGCTGAGGAACATCGACGTCGCGAGCCCCTCGTCGACCAGGTAGTCGACCGCGGCGAGGCGCTGGGCGAGCGTCTCGACGTCGGGGGCGAGCGCGCTGAGCTCCGTCGCGCCGTCGTATTCCGCTGGCGGGCTCATCGAAGCAGCGCCTCGTAGTCCGCGGCGGTATCGACGTCGCGCGGCAGCGGGCCGCGGACCGCGACCTCGACAACATCGCCGGCGCGCGCATCTAGCAGCCGCCAGACGCCTCGGTCGCCGTGCAGTTGCTCGAGGTCTCCGAAGGTCTCGCGGGCAAAGGCGATCGGATGGCCGACGCCGTTCTCATAGCGGCAGATCGCAAACGGCGCCTCGCCGCGCCCGCCGAGCAGCGCCGCAACCGTCGCGGCGCTCACGCCCGGTTGGCCGCCGAGCATCAGGACGAGCACCTCGCAGCGCGCATCGACGACGCCAAGCGCCGCCGCGATCGACGACGAGCAGCCCTCGCCGTAGTCGGGGTTGAAAACGACGTCGCTCGCCGTGAGGTCGACGCCGGCGCGCACCTCCTCCGAGGAGCCGCCGATCGCAACCACGAGCTGGCCGAACGCGCATTCCCGCGCGGTGACGACGACGTGGCCCAGCAGCGTGCCGCCGCGGTATGGCAGCAGCTGCTTGGGGCGGCCGAGCCGCCGTGATCCACCCGCGCCGAGAACAAGCCCGGTGACGAAGCGCTCACGCCCCGGCGCCCGCATGCCGGCGCGCCTCGAACTGCGACCGGCAGCCCTCGCAGCAGAAGAAGTAGCGCTCGCCGTCGTACTCGAGCGACACGGTCGCGCCGCCGGCCGCTACGGTCATGCCGCAGATCGGATCGACGGCGACGGATGGCGCGCCCGAGTGTGCCGCCGACCAGCCGCTCTGGCGGCGCGCGGCGATCAGCTTCGCGAGGATCGAGACGGCGACCTCGGAAGGGGTGCGCGCGCCGATGTCGATGCCCGCCGGCACATCGATCGCGTCGAACAGCTCGGCCGCGACGCCGTCCGAGCGCAGCTCGGCGATGACGCCGCTGCCGCGCCCGCGGCTCGCGACGAGGCCGACATACGGAACACCAGCCTCGAGCGCCGCCCGAAGCAGCGCGAGCTCGTCGCGCCCGTGGCTTGCGATCACGACACCGAAGGCGCTCTCGAGCGAAGCACCCTCCGCGACCGCTTCGAAGCCCGCGTCGAATGAAAGCCGCCGCAGCGCTTCGGCGATCGGCGTCTCGCCCGCCACGACGACGGGAGGCGCCGGCAGGACCGGTTCGAGGAAGACCTCGATCTCGCCGCCCGAAAGGCACGGGTTCTGCACAGTCACCACCCCTTCCTCGCGGGAGAGCTCCTCGGCGGCGTCCTCGGCCGACGACGGCGCCGCGACGCCGTCGAACGGCACGATTCGAAGCAGCAGCGGCTCGCCCGACTCGATCGCCGCGAGCGCGTAGGCGCGCACGCTGTGCTCGGCGCACGAGCCTCCGACGAACCCCTCGATCGTCCCATCGGCGAGAACGATCGCGGCGTCGCCGGCGTGAGCGCTCGTCGGCCGTCGCGCGCGAACGACCGTGGCGTTGACGAACGCGGCGCGCGCCGCGGCAAGCTCCGCAGCGCGCCGCGAGGCGGCGGCGGAGATCATTG
Organism: Solirubrobacteraceae bacterium; assembly: GCA_035308005.1. GTDB lineage: Bacteria > Actinomycetota > Thermoleophilia > Solirubrobacterales > Solirubrobacteraceae > Palsa-513. Next base: position 8,268 of record DATGHN010000047.1, on the reverse strand, counting down.
CGGCGGCTCGGCCCGGCCCTGCATCGCAGCCCAGACGCGCGCCGGGGTGCACGGCATGTCGATGTGGTCGACGCCATGGGTCTGGTGCAGCGCGTCGATGACCGCGTTGACGATCGCCGGCGGCGATCCGACGTTGGGGGATTCTCCAACGCCCTTGGCGCCGAGCGGATGGTGCGGGCACGGCGTGACGGTCTCGCCGAGCTCGAAGTCCGGGCACTCGAGCGCCGTCGGGATCAGGTAGTCCATGAACGAGGAGTTGAGGCAGTTGCCCTCCTCGTCGAACGTGATGACCTCCATCAGCGCGATGCCGATGCCCTCGGCGAGACCGCCGTGGATCTGCCCCTCGACGATCATCGGGTTGATCCGTACCCCACAGTCGTCGACGGCGATGAAACGGCGGACCGTGACCGCGGCGGTGTCGGGGTCGATGTCGACGACGGCGATATAGGCGCCGTAGGGGTAGGTGAGGTTCGGCGGGTCGTAGATCACCTGGCCGTCGAGGCCGCCCTCCATCCCCGCCGGCAGCGCCTCGCCGCTATAGGCGCGGGTGGCGATGTCCTCGATCATCGCGCCCTTCTCGGGGTCGCCCTTGACGTACCAGCGGCCCTTCTCCCAGGCGAGATCCTCGGGGCGCGCCTCGAGCATCGTCGCGGCGATCGCGCGCGCCTTGTCGCGCACCTTGCGCGAGACGACGGCGACGGCCGCGCCCGACACCGGCGTCGAGCGGCTGCCATAGGTCCCGAGGCCGTATGGCGAACGGTCGGTGTCGCCGTGGCGGACCTCGACGTCCTCGGGCGGGATGCCGAGCTCCTCGGCGACGATCTGGGCGAAGGTCGTCTCGTGCCCCTGGCCCTGGGTCTGGGCGCTGATCGAGACGGTCGCCTTCCCGGAGGGGTGGATCCGCAGGTCGGCGCCGTCGTTCATCGCCAGGCCGAGGATGTCCATGTGCTTGCGCGGGCCGGCGCCGACGCCCTCGGTGAAGAAGGAGACGCCGATGCCCATCAGCTCGCCCCGGGCGCGCTTCTCCGCCTGCTCGCGCCGCAGGTCCTCATAGCCCGCGATGTCCATCGCCACGCGCATCGTCTCGGCGTAGTTGCCCGAGTCATAGGTCCAGCCCGTCGTCGTCTCATACGGGAACTGCTCGGGCTTTATGAAGCTGCGCATCCGAAGCTCGATCGGGTCGGCCTCCATCTGCATCGCGAGCGCGTCGACCATCCGCTCGACGAGGTAGACGGCCTCGGTGATGCGGAAAGAGCAGCGGTAGGCGACGCCGCCGGGAGCCTTGTTGGTGTAGACGGCCTTGACCTTGACGTGCGAGGCCGCCAGGTCGTAGGAGCCGCAGACGATGTGGAAGAAGCCGGCCGGGAACTTCGTCGGCTGCGCGGCGCTGTCGAAGGCGCCGTGGTCGGCGATCACGTCGACGCGCAGACCCGTGATCTTGCCGTTCTTCGAGCACATCTCGGCGTGCATCACGTAGTCGCGCGCGAACCCTGTCGACATCAGGTTCTCGGAGCGGTTCTCGATCCACTTGACCGGCACGCCGGCGACGATCGAGCCGGCGATCGCGCAGACATAGCCCGGATAGACCGGCACCTTGTTGCCGAAGCCGCCGCCGATGTCGTTGCAGCGAATGCGGATCATGTGCTCGGCGAGGCCGGCAACGTGGGCGTAGACGGTACGGTGCGCATGCGGCGCCTGGTTGCCGTTGTAAATGTCGAGCTGACCGGTCTCGGGATTGAAGTCGGCGATGATGCCGCACGTTTCAAGCGGCGCCGGGTGGCAGCGCGGGTAGATGATGTCGCGGGTCACGATCGTGTCGGCCTCCGCGAATGCCGCGTCGGTCGCCGCCTCGTCGCCGGCCTCCCAGGTCGGGCTGGCGAGGTTGTCGATCTGGCCGGTCTTGTCGTCGCGGATCAGCGGCGCGTCCTCGTCGAGCGCCCGGCGGGCGTTGACGACGGCCGGGAGCGGGTCGTACTCGACATCGATCAGCGCGAGGGCGTCGTTGGCCGTGTATTCGTCGGTCGCGATCACGAAGGCGACCTCCTGGCCCTGGAAGCGGACCTTGTCGCCGGCGAGGACGGCCTGCGTGTCGTAGGAGATCGTCGGCATCCAGGCGAGACCGAGCGTCTCGAGGTCCTTCGCCGTCACGACGGCGGCGACGCCCGGGTGGGCGAGCGCGCGCGAGGTGTCGATCGAGACGATTCGAGCGTGCGCGTAGGGGCTGCGCAGAACCGCACCGTGGACCATCCCCGGGAGGCGGATGTCATCGAGGTAGTTGCCCTGGCCGCGGATGAAGCGCGCGTCCTCCTTGCGCTTGAGGCGGCCGAAGCCGATCGGCCGCTCGGCGCTCGGGCTCGGGCTCGGCAGGTTCTCGGTGGTCGCCATCAGACCGCTCGCTCCGCGGTCGTGGGCCGCAGGATCGTGGAATCGACCATCTAGACCTCCTGCCTGGAATGCTCGGCCGCCCAGCGGATCGCGGCGACGATGTTCTTGTAACCGGTGCAGCGGCAGATCGCTCCGGAGATCGCGGTGCGGATCTCGTGCTCGGTCGGTTCGGGGTTCTCGTCGAGCAGCGCCCGCGCCGTCATCAGCATTCCCGGCGTGCAGAAGCCGCATTGCAGCGCATGCGTCTCGTGGAAGCCCTGCTGGACCGGATCGAGGACGCCGTCGACCTCGAGTGACTCAACGGTGCGGATCTCATGCCCCTCGCACATCGCCGCGAGCGTCGTGCACGACTTGATCGGCCGCCCGTCCATCAGCACCACGCAGGCGCCGCAGTTGGAGGTGTCGCAGCCCCAGTGGGTGCCGGTCAGCCCCGGTGTGTCGCGGATGAAGTGAACGAGCAGCGTGCGTGCCTCGACGTCGCGGGCAACGCGTTCACCGTTGATCTCGATCGACAGCTCCACGCTCAGGCCTCCTGGTGCAGCGCTCGGGCGACGGCGCGGCGCAGGGCGCGCTGCGCGAGGACGCCGGCGAGATGGCGCTTGTAGTCGATCGGTCCGCGGCCGTCGGACATCGGCGAGCAGTCGGCCGAAGCGATCTCGCCGGCCTGCGCAAACAGCTCGTCGGACGGAGAGGAGCCGCGCAGCAGATCCTCGGCGCGCGAGAGATGAATCGTCGTCAGGCCGACGGCGCCGAGGGCGACGCCCGCGTCGGCGATCATCCCGCCGTCCATCCAGACCGCGGCCGACGCGGCCGCGATCGCCCAGTCACCGGCGCGACGCTCGACCTTCTCGTGCGCGCTACCGGCGGCGGCGCGCAGCGGCAGGCGGATCTCGGTGAGGATCTCGCCGTCGGCGACGGCGGTCGTGTAGGGACCGACGTGAAACTCGCCGATCGGGACGGTTCGGGCGCCCCCCGGCCCGTGGATCGCGATGCGCGCCTTGCACGCCGTGCAGACGGCCGAGAGGTCCTCGGCGGCATCCGCCTGGCACAGTGAGCCGCCGATTGTGCCGCGGTTTCGCACGACCGGGTCGGCGATCACCGTCTCGGCGTCGCGGAAGATCGGAAAGCGCTCGGCGAGCAGCTCGGACTCGAGCAGATCGACGTGGCGCGTCAGCGCTCCGATCGCGATCTCATCGGCCTCCTCGCGGATGTAGGCGAGATCGGTGAGGTCGTTGATGTCGATGAGGTGCTCGGGCGTCGCGAGGCGCAGCTTCATCATCGGCAGAAGGCTGTGGCCGCCGGCGATGACGCGCGCGTTTGGGCCCAGCTTCTCAAGCGATGCGAGAGCACCTTCGAGGCTCGTCGCGCGCTCGTACTCGAATGGCGCGGGGGTCTGCAAAACGGCTGCTCCTTTCCCCTCAGAGGGTAGCGCTAGGCCGCGTCGCGCTCGCGCCGCGGCATGTGCTTGCGCGGCTCCCCGATGTCCTCGCGCTGCTCGTACTGGACCGGGGCGTCGGTGCCGATCACGGGCGAGCGGGGCAGCGCCGGCGGGTGGCTCTGCCGGCCCTCGGGATAGAGCAACCGCGCCGCGAGGCTGCCGTACTCGACGTTGCGAAGCACCGGTCCGGCCGGGTTGGCGGTCGCGATCGGCGCTTCGCGGCCGAGGCGGGCCAGCGTCAGCGTCCCGCGCGTGTAGACCTCGGCGATCCGCGGCGCCGTCGTGCTCGCGGCGTCCGGGAAGTTGCGAAGCCCGGCGGCGCCCGCGCCCTCGTAGAGGCCGTCGAGGAGGCCGACGGCGTCGGTCAGTCCGGCCTTCTGGACGAGCAGCCCCTCCAGGGCGTCGACGCCTGCGTCGAGCTGCTCGTTGATCGCGGTCACGATCCCGTTGACGGGCTTGGTCTTCTCGAGAATCTCCACCACGCTCGCGATCACGCGATCGAGGCCGCGCGTGATGCGTTGGAGCGCGACGATCACCGAAACCAGGTAGACGACGAGCGCGGCGACGATCGCCACGACGCCGGCGATCATCACGACGCCGGCGCCCGAGATGGCGAGCGGCAGGGCCACCGTCAGGCCGCCTGCGCGTCGTCGAGGATCACGTTCAGCGAGCCGCCGTAGTCGGCGACGCCGGCGATCGTTCGCGTAGCCTGATCCTGCGTGGTCAGTAGCAGCGCCCCGGCGTCGAGATCGCTCGAGCCGCCCGCCGCCGCCGTCGCGATCGTCTCGACGCTCGGGACGATCGAGCTCGTCGCGCGCAGCGTGCGATGGAGCAGAACGATCACGACCGGCAGCACGACCGCCACCAGCGCGACGTCGCCGATCCACCAGAGCGTCATTGCGGCGGCCTCTTCTCCGCGACCAGCGCCGCCTTGCGCGCGATCCCCGGCAGTGCGCCGAGGATGATGTCGAACTGCTCGTTGATCGCCGTCACCGCCGGTTCGAGCGGGCGCAGGTGCTCGGCCTCCACACCCTCGAGCGCGCCGGCCAGCGTCGCGAGGCCCTCGGAGATCTTCGCGAGGCCGGCGCGGACGCGGATCAGCGCCGCGGCCAGCACGGCGATGACGATCACAGCGAGGATCACGCTCAGGAGGATCTGGAGATGGGCGGTGCTCATGGCGACTGCGCGTAGCCGTCGGTCAGCGCGTTCATGTAGCCGTCCTGGATGACGGCCTCATCGACGATCTGGCTCAGCACCGGAGCGGTCGCCTGAAGCTTCGGGATGTGCGACGTGTTGCCGGCAACCTTCACGGCCACCGTGAGCAGGCCGCCGACAGAGCGCTCGATGCTCGCGACGGCCTGGATCAATACGCCGAGCAGCGCCGCGACGACGAGCGCGGCGGCTAGCCCGATGCCGAGCGCGAGCCACCAGAATCCGCTCCCCGAGAGGGCGATCACTTGCCGACCGCGACCTTGCGCAGAGCCCTCGCGGAGTGAAGGATCCGCACGCCCGAGTCGTTGATTCGATCGATTCCCTCAAGCTCAGAGGTCTGCTCGAGCAGAACGCCGAGCGCGCCCTCCGCCGTCTTGGCCTGCCCGGCTATGCGCCGCGCGAGGGCGACGATCGTGATGACGATCCCCGCGGCGATCGCGACCACCACGATGCCGATCACCAGGCCGACTGTCCATGCGGTCGAGGCCAGCATCAGCACGCCCCTCGCCGCTGCATGTCAACCCGCTCGCCGCCGCGTCGCCTGCTCAATGCCCTCTCGCTCTCCTTCACCGGGCGTCGCGGCGAGGATAACGCGCGCCCCGGGGACTGTCCAGACGTGCTCGACCGACGGTCAGATCGGCTGCTCGGAGGGCAGCCAGTCGGGCGGACGAGTCTTGGCCGCCGCGAGATCGAGCGCTGCCTCCATCAGGCGACCTGATGACAGCACGTGCTCGCGGGCGAGTACTCGAGCGCCCTCGACACTTCCGGCCGCGAGCGCCTCGCGGATCGCGCGGTGCTGCATGTCGTTGCGGGCGAACAGCTCGTCGAGCTCGCCGCGGGCGTTCCAGACGTGCTCGCCGATGAAGCTCCGGCGCGCGCTCTTGGCGAGCTGCTCGACGCGGGGCAGCGCCGCGATCTCATAGATCACGTCGTGGAATGCATGATTGGCGGCCATCCAGCCGACAACCAGCGAGGAGTCGCGAAGGTCGCCGCTGCGCATCTGAGCGCGCAGGTCCAGCGTCAGCTCGGCAAAGCGCTCCTCGGCGACATCCAGGCGGGCCAGATCCTCGGCGGTCATGCGCGGCGCCGCCTGCGAGGTCGCGAGCGCCTCGAGCTCGGCGCGGATCAGGAACGCCTCGCGCAACTCGGCCGTCGAGATCGAGCGAACGCGCGCGCCGCGGTTCGGGAGCGCCGTGACGAGTCCCAGCGCCTCGAGGCGCTGGAGCGCCTCGCGCACCGGGGTACGGCTGACGCCGAAGCGCTCGCAGACGTGCTCCTGCCGGAGGACCTGCCCCTGGGGTATCGCGCCCGAGACGATCTCGTCCTCGAGGATCCGGGCGACCTCGTCGGCCTTCGTGGACAACCCCGGCACGACCGGAACGATACCACGCGGTTTGGATCCAGTTTCGTGACAAATGCGACCAAGACGGTGGGTGTAAACGCCATTACATAAGGTCTTGACGGCTCATAACTCACCAGTTAGGATCCGAGTCTGTCCATTTTGGATCCGAGGAGTGAAACCATGAGCACCATCGAGCGCCCCTACTCAGCCGCCGACGTCGAACGCCTGCGCGGCTCGGTAGTCGTCGAGCACACCCTCGCCCGCCGCGGCGCGCTGCGCCTGCGCGAGCTGCTCGAGAGCGAGGAGTGGGTAGCGGCGCTCGGAGCGATGACCGGCGGCCAGGCGGTCCAGATGGTCAAGGCCGGCCTGAAGGCGATCTACCTCTCCGGCTGGCAGGTCGCGGCCGACGCCAACATCGCCGGCCAGACCTACCCCGACCAGAGCCTCTATCCGGCGACCAGCGCGCCCGCCCTCGTCAAGCGGATCAACAACGCCCTGCTTCGTGCCGACCAGATCGCGCACGCCGAGGGCGATGACTCAACCGACTGGCTCGCGCCGATCGTCGCCGACGCCGAGGCCGGGTTCGGCGGGCCGCTGAACGCGTTCGAGCTGATGAAGTCGTTCATCGAGGCGGGCGCCGCCGCGGTCCACTTCGAGGACCAACTTTCCTCTGAAAAGAAGTGCGGCCACCTGGGCGGCAAGGTCCTCGTCCCGACCTCGCAGTTCATCCGCACGCTGTCGGCGGCGCGCCTCGCCGCCGACGTGCTCGATGTGCCGACGCTTCTCGTCGCGCGCACCGACGCCCTCTCGGCGACGCTTCTGACGAGCGACGTCGACGCCTCAGACCAGGCGTTCGTCACCGGCGAGCGCACCGCCGAGGGGTTCTTCCGCGTCAACGACGGGATCCTCGCCGCCGTGGCGCGAGGCCTCGCCTACGCCCCCTACGCGGACCTCTTGTGGTTTGAGACCTCGACCCCCGACATCGAGGAGGCCGAGACGTTCGCCCAGGCGATCCACGGCGCGTTCCCGGGCAAGCTGCTCGCCTACAACTGCTCGCCATCGTTCAACTGGAGCCGGCATCTCTCCGAGGCGCAGATCGGGAGCTTCCAGCGCGATCTCGCCAAGCTCGGCTACCGCTTCCAGTTCGTGACGCTGGCCGGCTTCCACTCGCTGAACGCCTCGATGTTCGAGCTCGCCCGCGGCTACTCGCAGCGCGCGATGAGCGCCTACGTCGAGCTCCAGGAGCGCGAGTTCGCCGCGGAGGAGGAGGGCTACACCGCGACGCGTCACCAGCGCGAGGTCGGCTCCGGCTACTTCGACGCCGTGATCGAGGCGATCAGCGCCGGCACGAGCTCGACGCTCGCGCTGCGCGGTTCCACAGAGGAAGTCCAGTTCCACGACGCCGCAAGGACGTAGGCGTCAACGGCGGCGCGCTCGCTTTCGCGCGAGCGCGCCGCCAATATCCTTGAATCGCGATGGCCGGCGGCGCCGATAGCCCTGACAGCGATCTGACGATCGCGCCGGTCGTTGGCGCCGGCGACGGCCGCCGCTTCACCGACTCGGGGATCGAGGTCGCGGCGGCGTATGCGGCGCCAGAGCAGCCGCTCGAGGCCGAGGCGCCGGGCGAGTTCCGATACACGCGCGGGATTCACCCCGACATGTATCGCGAGCGCCTGTGGACGATGCGCCAGTACGCCGGCTATGCCTCGGCGGAGGAGTCGAACGCGCGCTACCGCTACCTGCTCGAGCATGGCTCGACGGGACTTTCGATGGCCTTTGACCTGCCGACGCAGCTGGGTCTCGACTCAGACGACCCGCGCTCGGAGGGCGAGGTCGGCCGCACCGGCGTCGCGATCGACACCCTCGATGACATGCGCACGGCGTTCGCCCA